>DAHWIS010000058.1 GCA_027344745.1 Microcaldota archaeon
AACCCTAGGCTCTTTATTATGGGCTTCAGGCGATTGCCCTTCGCAAGCAGATATGAGAATACCATTAAAGGAAAGAACAGCGAGAGGGCCATTGTCGAATTTGCCACGTAATTTGCAAATATCCCATAGTAGTGGTATATAAAGCTCACCGACGCTTGCGAGATGTATGCAGGAAATGCAATCGTCTCGGGCTTGATGAATATTATAATGAAGTATATAGATGAAAATAGGAGAAAATAGAAGAGATACCTGATGCCCTTTAGTTCACGCGCTCCTTTTTTTACCAATGGAGATAAGATGCCGGGCGCCTTTATATTTGAAACTGCAGCGTCTTTCCCGTATGCCTGTTTTATGGCGGCGGTTTTCTTTCCGGTTTTACGCCTTTTAACTGATATCTTATTTAAGGTGGAACGCCTTGCCAAGATCAACCGCCCTTGTTCTGTGATTTGAACTCGGTATAGTGGCATTTACCGCATGTGTACCTGTCGGTATGCTCGGCCATCCTTGAATTGCACTTGGGGCACATTTTCTTTGGAGAATACCCTTCCGATTTCTTGGCCGATTTCGGCTTTGAGTCCTTGGCTTTTTTGTTATCCTTTTTATCGTTTTTCTCTGCCATATGCAACACCGGTCATTCCTTGGAATCTTCACTTGCCTTTGGCTGCTCCTTGGCGCCCTCTGATTTCTTCATTCTTTCAATTATAAATTTCGGCTCTACCCTTGCAAGTTCTGCCGCGCTTGAATACGAATGTGCGATGCCCGTGCTTCTCCTCATTCCGAATTCCTGATTCAACGATACTATAACCGTATTGTCGGGGCTGAGGTTCAATTTTTTGCACAGTTCGCGCTTTGCGTCTGCTTTTGAATTCGTAGCCTCATATCCTGTGATGTAAAATTCTAATTCTCGCCTATTCAACAAGCTGTTCTCCGTATCGTTCGCTATTTTAAGTTCCATTAAATCACTCAGTTCCAGTAATCCTTGAAATCATCCTTCTTCCCATGGCTTCCATAACTTCAATTTCGTTGCCTGCAGCTATCTTGCCTTTCAACTCATCTGGTATTGGCAGCTCGTACACTTCGTATGTCTCCGAATCCATAATCTGCACGTTGCTGCCGTTTATAGAAACGACTTGTGCGCGCTTCTTCTTTATGACGGGCACTTCAGTGTCGCCATCGCTCGGCTTTAGGAATGTCTTCTTCTGGCCGTCAAATATGCCTATTGCGGTAATGCGCATCTTTGCAGATCCGTGTTTGCCCGGAGAGCTTGTTTCTATGTCTACTACCTTGCATGGCACTCCGTCTATCAGTATGAACCTTCCTACCTTTATTTCCTTCATCGATACTCTAAGTATTTCTTCTTCCGCCATATTAAAACCTGATATAGATTTTGCTCAACTTCATTTCAAACGTAATTTTAAAAAGAAATGCAATTCAGGGCTTAAAATTCAAGACTATTGTTCAATTAAGGTTTATATACTTTAGCATGGAAACGCTTTTTTGTCAATCGAAAAATCTTGCTTTTATTATGTATGCCAGTATTCCGACACCCCCTGACACACCTATCTTTTTACCCTGGGAGAACGTTCTGCCTTTATACCTTATGCGTACGCTCCTTATCGTATATCCGTTCTTGGAAAGTTTTATTGCGATCTCGGGATCAAGTTCCCATCCGTCTTGTGTGAGTTTTTTACCGTGCAGCATGCCCAATTTGAAGACTTTATATGCTGCGTTTATGTCTTTCAGCTTTTGGCCGTAAAGCAGGTTAAATGCCATGTTATGCACATGCGTAGCCAATCCGCCTAGCAGGTACTTATGCCCGCTGTTCGTTTTTCGATAGCCGAATACTGGATTTTTATCGCTCAGCGATGCCAGCATCTTCCCATAGTCCTCGGGATAATATTCGTCATCGGCATCCTGGATTATTACTATGCCTCCCTTTACGCGCTCTATGCCCTGCCTGACTGCATACCCTTTGCCCTTTTTAGCATTGCTGTATACCAGTATTGCCCTGTTGCCCGCATCTGCCATTCCCTTTTTAATCTCGCTGAGAGTATTGTCTGACGATTTGTCATATATTATTATTAGGATATCCACCGATTTTTGCCTAAGCACGCGTTTTATGACATTGCAGACGGTTGCGCCCTCGTTATATGCGGGCATGATCACGTTTACCCTCTCGCCTTTATGCATTCAAACCACAGCAAGCCATAATATATCCACGATTAATTTATAGGAAGGATAAGCATAAAATAAAAAAGGCACCCTAGCGGATGCCGGCCTATTGGAACTCAATATATCCTGTCTATTCCCGAGAGGAAATCTGTGCTTACTGCGGTGCTTGATGCAGGAAGCGGAGCGGTTCCGAACCTTGGGGTAACTCCGGTTATTATCGACATTACGCTTATCTTGTCGCTCATCTCTGGTACCAGTCGTGCACCGAAGATGACGTTTGCCTTCGCATCTATGCCTTCGGTTACCTGTTCGCCTATCCTTGTCGCTTCCTCTATTGTAAGCGATGCGCCTCCGGTGACGTGTATCATTGCGCTTTTGGCCTGCGATACATCAACGTCTAGTAATGGATGCTGCAGCGTGGACTTTATCACTTTCTGAACCTTGTCCGTGCCGGAACCGAATCCTATGTTTATGACTGCGGTGCCTCCATCTCTAAGTACGGTCCTTACATCGGCAAAATCCAGATTTATAAGGCTTGGAAGACTAACGGTGTCGGCAATGCCCTTTACCGCATTTGACGCTATGTTGTCTATCAACTCGAATGACTTTTCCATAGGAAGGTTGGGCGCATAACTCAGCAGCCTGTCGTTTTCTATCACTATGGTAGTATCTGCGTTCTTCCTCAATTGTTCAAGAGACCAATCTGCCTTTGTCTTCCTGCTCCTTTCCAATGCAAATGGATACGTTACGAATGCCACTACGAGAGAACCTTGTTCCTTAGCAAGCTGTGCTACGAAAGGCGCTGCGCCGCCGCCTGTGCCTCCGCCCATGCCGGCTGCAATGAATACCATATCATATCCGCGGATTGCCTCAATGATTTTGTCTTTGTCTGCTTCAGCGCATTTCATTGCAACTTCCGGGAACCCTCCTGCGCCGAGACCGTGCGTCATATCCTTTCCTATAAGCAGCCTCTTGTCTGCATGTATTATGTTCAGGTGCTTTGCATCAGTATTTATGGCTACGGTAGTCGCGCTCTTTATCCCTTTCTCGTAAAGCCTATTTACTAAATTGCTGCCTTGGCCGCCAATTCCAACTACCACTATCTTTGCGGTAAATTCTTCGTCCATATTATTTCCCATCATAATATCCACCAAAAAAATAAAAGAGATCAGCCTATGATCTCCAAGTCGGAATACGATCCCTCTTTCTTCTTCTCCGTAAGCTTGCCTACGATGCTTGAACCCTTTACTCCGGTAACTATCGCAACAATTTCTATCTGGTCGTCGTACCCCGGAATAAGCCTTGCTCCCCATTTTATGTTGGCTTTCGGATCCATGCGCTCGGTTATTATCTCTCCTGCCTTTATCGCATCGCCTATGGACAATGATGCTCCTCCGGATATATGGATCAATGCACCTGTGGCGCCCTCGAAATCAACATCCAGAAGCTTGTTTTTCAATACCGATTCGGATGCTATGCTCACTTTGTCGGTGCCCTTCCCGCTGCCTACAGCTATGAAGCCCACATCGCCTCCGCCCATTATCGATCTTACATCTGCAAAATCTATGTTTATCAGGCTTGGCTGCGT
>DAHWIS010000065.1 GCA_027344745.1 Microcaldota archaeon
ATATTATTACTTGAAGCCTAATGCTAGCAAGAGCGATAATTGGGACGCCGTTCCGGAAGACATAAAAAAGACGTTCGACAGATTAGGTATACCGGAAGCCGAACGCAGATTCTTCTCCGGGGCCGAGGCACAGTATGATTCTGAAGTGGTATACCACCATATAAAAGAGGAACTTGAAAAGCAGGGCGTTATATTTACGGATACGGACACAGCAGTAAAGAAATACCCCGACGTAATCAAAAAATATTTTGGTACGATAATACCTCCTTCGGACAATAAATATGCTGCTTTGAACACCGCCTGCTGGAGCGGTGGCTCGTTCATATACGTGCCGAAGGGTGTGAAGGTGGCTATGCCGCTTCAAGCTTATTTTAGGATAAATGCAGAGAAGGCAGGACAATTCGAAAGGACGCTTATAATAGCCGATGAAGGAGCGGATGTAACATACGAGGAAGGATGTACCGCGCCGATTTACATAAGCTCATCGTTGCACTCCGCAGTAGTGGAGCTTGTTGCACTGAAGGGCGCGCATATCAGATATGTCACAGTGCAGAACTGGTCAAAGAATGTGTATAATCTTGTAACACAGAGAGCTTTCGCCTATGAGAACGCACATGTTGAATGGATAGATGCCAATATAGGCAGCAAAGTAAACATGAAATACCCGAGCGTATTCCTCAAAGAGAGGGGGGCGAAGGGCGACATACTATCCATAGCAGTGGCGGGAAACAACCAGATACAGGATTCTGGCGGAAAGATATACCACTTGGCGCCGGATACAAGTTCTAGCATAATATCCAAAAGCGTATCAAAAGGTAGCGGCGTGGCGACATACAGGGGATTGGTGCATATCGACAGGAAAGCAGCAAATTCAAGGTCTGCAGTCAAATGCGATGCGCTGCTGTTGGACGATAACGCAAAAACCAACACCTTTCCATACAACGAGGTATATAGCGACGATGCATTCATAAGCCATGAGGCAACGGTTGGAAGGCTTGGGGAGGATGAGCTGTTTTATCTGATGTCCAGAGGGCTGAGCGAGGACGATGCCATAGCGACAGCGGTCCTTGGATTTATACAGCCTTTGATAGAGGTGCTGCCCTTGGAATACTCGCTAGAGCTCAAAAGGCTGATAAAACTTGACACCAGCAGTTCAATTGCATGAGCGGTAATGAGATATGGAGTATATTGAATTCTTGAGAGAGGCGCAGAACAACGCCATTACGCTGCCATATGAAAAAATGGAACTGTACAAGCGTTACACTAAGAACTTTGCTATTGAAATGCCGCCTTTGGAGGATATGAAAAGCAAGGTTGATGAAGGCGGAGCGAGCGCCGCTTTTGAATATTTATCAAGGGTACTGGGGATGGCGCCGGATGTAATACTATTGAATGGGTATGTTATGTACAACAGCTCCGGCATAGTAAATGAGATTGATCCTGCGTCTGAATCCTCATTTTCTGATAGCAAATTATACAAAAATGACGAAGATAAATTTGCAGCGTTTGCAAATGGCTTTTCAAAAACAATCTTAAGGGTAAGGGCAGATGGCCGTTCAAGGGTGAATATCTTGATTTATGGGGGCATAACGCCGCGGCCTGTGCAGGTACTGGTAAATGCTGCCGACGAATCAGACCTTACATTAAACGAGTTCTATTTTTCTGAGGGAACGGGCGCTGCACTAATGGGGGCGTTGAATGAAATAAATACGGGAAGCAACTCGCATATAGAATTGAATTCCATACACTGCGAGAAGGAAGGAGCCAATGTGTTTGCCCTGCTCAAAGGAGTTTCAAATGGCAGCAGCTCCATAACATCAAACAATATTTATGCTGGCGGCAGTTTCATAAGGCAGAGGAGCGCATTGGACGCGCGGGGGCTTGGCTCGCGCATAGAAATCAATGATGCGGCATTGGGGATTAAAGGGCAATCATTTGATATATTCACAAATTTGATAAATTCCAATGCGGAAACGCATGCCCACTCTGCAATGAAGGCCGTGCTGATGGGCGGTTCCATGGCGTATATGAAAAGCTTGGCAAAGATCAGGCATGGCGCGAAAAAGTCTAGATCGGTTATAATGGAGCGTGGATTGTTGTATGACAAAACATCGCATATCGACCTCATACCAGATATGTCTATAGACGAAAGCGAAGTGAAGGCGATGCATTCAAGCTCGTCTGCCCCGATAAGCAAAGACGATCTGTTTTACTGCAGTACGCGCGGAATAACAGAGGAGAACGCCAAGTTCTCGATAGCTATGGGGTTCGTACTGGAAACAGTCGCAAAGATAAAAGACGTAAACGTAAAGGTATTTGCAGCAAATTTGATAAAAGAGAGGCTAGCAGGCGCGAATTTCAACCTGCCGAAGGATATGAATTCAAAGGATGTGTGGATGGCAGATACAAGTGAAAAGGCACACGACATACGCGGTGACTCCGATGATGACGGAATATGAAAGCATATTAAAAGGATTTTTACCGGTGCTGCGCAGCAGGATTGCCGCAGAACTTAATGTGAATTACGGACTCAGACAGACTGAAATAGCCAAGCTTTTAGAAATAACACAGGCAGAAGTGAGTAAATATCTGAACGGTGAGCAACCGAAAAACGACGGCTTTACAATATTGCTTAGTAATGCCAGGGTTAAAAAAATCGCTAAGCTGATATTGGAGCACAATGATTACGAAGCGCAGAGAATAGCATGCAGACTGTGCCCAAAAGGTTCGGTTTCAAATTGTGCCATAATGATTAAATGATGTGATAAGATGATATTGGAAATAAAAGATTTACATGTAAGTGCTTCGAACAAAACCATACTCGACGGGCTTGACCTTACCATAAAACAGGGCGAATTTCATGTGTTGATGGGTCCTAACGGCTCTGGTAAAACTACCCTTGCAAAAGCGATAATGGGATATCCGGGCCTGAAGATAACGAAAGGCGACATACTGGTAGATGGCAAAAGCATCTTGGGCTTGTCCACCGATAGGATCGCAAAGCTCGGCCTGTTTCTTCAATTCCAGACGCCTGTCGAAATAGACGGCGTGGGATTTGTAAATTTCCTGAAATCCGCCTTAGAGTCGATAAAAGATGAAACGCTCAATACCAGGGAATTCATGACTAATGTCAAAGAGTATTCGGCAGCACTTAAGATGGATAAAGGAGTCGTAGGCAGATCGTTGAACAAAGGGTTTTCAGGAGGGGAAAAGAAAAAAGCCGAGATCTTACAGATGGCGCTGATAAAACCAATGCTTGCAATATTGGATGAACCGGATTCCGGCCTGGACATAGATGCAATAAAAGTAGTTGCCGAAAACATAAACAACATAACTAAGAAAAATAATCAGGGACTTCTTGTAATAACCCACTATAACAGGATATTAAGCTATATGAAACCCGAATTTGTACACGTAATAAGCCACGGCAGGATAGTAAAGGAAGGAGGCTTGGAATTGATAGAGCACTTGGAAAAGAAAGGGTACGAAGAATTTGAGAAAGCATAAAAGGCGATTGGATGGAGAGTTTAAACATTGAAAAAATACGCAGAGATTTTCCAATATTGAATGTCAAGATGAGGGGGCACGATCTGATTTACCTGGATAGTGCAGCAACATCCCAGAAGCCGGTGCAGGTAATTGACTCTATGTACCAGTATTACGCAAATTATAACGCAAACATCCATAGGGGGATATATGAGCTCGCAGAACTTGCGACGGATGCTTACGACGTGTCAAAGGACAAAATTGCAAAGTTCATCAACGCGAATTCGATGGAAGAAATAGTGTACGTTAGGAACACCACAGAGGCGATAAACCTAGCAGCATTAAGCTGGGGGGATGCAAACATAAAGGAGGGCGACCATATACTTATATCGGAAATGGAACATCACAGCAATCTGGTCCCGTGGCTGCTTCTGGCGAAGAGGAAGAATGCAGTCTTGGATTACGTAAAGCTTGATGAAACCAAGACCATACTCGACAACGCGAGTCTGGAGGAGGAATTAGAAAAGGGACCTAAGATACTTGCCATAAGCCATTCCTCCAACGTATTGGGGACCATAAACGATGCTAAAGCGATAACCTCGCTTGCACACAGCCATGGTGCAGCTGTACTTATAGACGGGGCGCAATCCGCGCCGCACATGCCCGTAGATGTGCGTAGCATAGATTGCGATTTCTTCGCGTTTTCAGGGCACAAGATGCTCGGACCTACAGGTATAGGGGTATTATACGCAAAAAAGGACATTCTTAATTCAATGCCTCCCGTAATCGGCGGAGGGGACATGATAAGGACCGTGGAAAAATATGCGTGCACTTGGAATGACTTGCCATGGAAGTTTGAGGCAGGGACACCGAACATTGAGGGAGGCATAGGGCTTTCTGCAGCAGTAGACTACCTTAATAGAGTTGGAATGAACAACATATACGCGCATGAAAAAGACATAACCGAATATGCGCTCAGGCGGCTCTCTGAAATTAGCAATGTAAAGGTCTTTGGGCCAGGTTATGATAGCATGTCCAACAGGGCTGGCGTGATATCCTTTGCAATAGAAGGCGTGCATCCGCA
>DAHWIS010000081.1 GCA_027344745.1 Microcaldota archaeon
ATTTTATCTTTCGCTCATACGCAGAATCGGCTTTTAGCTTTACTCCGTATATGCTCTAATTAAGTATATTATCCTTTAAAAAGCTTCTGTTCCCATATTTTCGCATCTGCAATAATGCGCAGCGGGTTTGATTGAAGTTCCCTTGGATTTTAGGCGCAAGCAAAATCTATTTATTATTGCTTAGTAAAAGATAATAAGGGTTTTTGGGTTGAACGCTTATAAAGCAGCTGCATTCTGCGTCATAGCGCTTGGACTTATGCTCGCATATGGCACGAACATCGCCAGCGCATCCTATACCGTGACAAACCTCAATACGACAGTGACGCTCAACGCCAATACGAGTGCATCGGTAACCGAACTGCTTACTGTTGAGGTAAGCAATACATCTCTCAACTCTTACGAAACCGATAGGATAGCATTAAACCTTACGCTGAGCACATGGCAGTCGCTCATCGGGCCATATCTTGTACAACACATAATTAACCCAAAATCGGGCGTGTACAATTTCAAGTTCCTCCCGGGTCCGCTGATAAAATCCTACAATAGCGGAACGGCATATCTGCTAATGTCGTATAACGTTAAAAACGTTACCGAGATAAAACAGATATCGCCAAGAGTTTTCGATTACTCCTTCAATGACAGCGTATTCAATTTCGAACATGTTGCAAGCGGCGAGGCGCTTCCATCGAATACTACCTTGAATATAGTACTGCCAAATGGGGCATCGCTGACATCCATATATCCCCTACCCGATGCGCCGACAAAAGGCATATCTTCCGGATATCCGAATGTTACGAAGTTTTCGTGGTTTGAGGGCGAACCTCTTTCTAAATTCACACTGAACTTCAATATTTTTGAGACCTTGCAACAGGAGGTAACCAACTTCTTCACGGGCGTGTATTCCACACTGGGTATATTTTCATACGTACTTATAGGAGTCGTCATACTTGCTTTCATAGTTTACGCCTATCTGAGGGCATCTAGGTAGAGTGGTGGAATCCTTTGCATTACTACGAAATAAAGCTATTGGCATACCTAAAGGAGCACAAGGATTCAAAGTTAGAGGATATTATAGGCGATTTAGGCATTGGCGCCGATCAGACAATATGGGCCATAGAATCTTTGCTTGAAAAGAATGCGATAAACGTAGAAAAGGCACGCGATATAGGGTGCATATTGAGCGATGAGGGAAAAGAATGCCTGAAAGAATTTCCGGAAGAACGATTTATAAGGAGCGTTGCAAAAAAAGGCAAGCTTAACGTAAAGAAATGCAGCAACGACATCGGATTTATATGGGCCAAGAAAAATAACTGGGTATCGATAAACGATGGCTTTGTAGTGCTTTCGGAAAAGGGCAATGAGGTTGTATCGAATGGACGTTATGATTACCGGGAATTGCTCAATGCGTTAGCAAACGCCAAACCGCACGATATTGATAGAATACTTTCCAAAGACAGACATGATGCAGAAATACTTTCAAAGAAAAGGAAATTGTTCGAGATAAAATTATATACTAGGATAAAAAGTGCCGCTATAACCGATATAGGCATCGAACTTGCGCGCGGAGATGCGGGCGCTGACAATATAGGTATATTAACGAGGGATATAATAGCCAGCGGCAATTGGAAGGGAAAATCATTCAAGCCGTACAACGTTGATGCGCCGTCTGTAAAAATGTACCCTGCACGGTTGCATCCGGTGCATGAATTCATAAGCAACATAAGGGATATATGGCTTCGCATGGGCTTTATAGAGGGCACAGGTCCGCTTATAGATTCGGCATTCTGGAACTTCGATGTATTATTCTCGCCGCAAGACCATCCCACTAGAGAGATGCAGGATACATTCTTCCTGTCTAACCCTAAGGAGATGGATATAGAGGACCTGGGGCTGCGGTCCAGAGTAAAGAGTATGCATAAAAAGGCTTGGAGCAAAACATGGAGCGAGAGACTTGCAAAACAGGCATTGCTTAGGACGCACACGACCATAGTATCCGCACACTACGTGCAGAAATTAGCAGGCATGGAAAACGCCGAATACCCCATGAAAATATTCTCCATAGGAAAGGTGTTCAGGAATGAAAGCGTTGATTACAAACACCTGGCAGAACTGCACCAATACGATGGCATAATAGCAGGCGAGGGCATCGGACTTTCCCATTTAATACATACGCTGAAGGAATTTTATGCCCAACTAGGCATGGAAGTCCGGATAAAGCCGGCTTATTTCCCTTTCGTCGAACCAGGATTGGAGGTGCATTATTTTGATAAAAAGCTAAATGATTGGATCGAACTCTGCGGAGGAGGGGTCATAAGGGACGAAATAACAAAGGCATTGGGAACAAAAAAAACTGTCCTTGCGTGGGGAGGAGGATTGGACAGGCTCATGTTCAACAAGCTCGAGATAAAGACGCTTTCAGATTTGTACAGAAACGAAATCGATTGGCTAAGGTCAAGGAAAAACATATGATGGATGATAATCTTGGCAACGGTGAAATTTTACAAGGACGATATTGGTAAGCGCATCGGCTATGACAAATTCAAAGAGCTCGTCATAAAGCTAGGTATGGATATCGAGGGCAGCGACAGCGACTCGATTACCATAGACATAACGCCAAACAGGCCCGATCTTTTGGATTTTGTAGGATTCATGCGCGCCATAGAGCTAATCGAAGGACGCAGGAATGCGCCGAAATACGAATTGTCTTCAGAGCTTCCAATCAAAAAACTGAATGTTACAGAAAACGTCAGGGGCATTAGGCCCTTCATTGCTGCGTTTGCAGTAAAGGGCATAGACTTGAGCGGCAACAGGCTGCAATACCTAATAGGCTTCACGGAAAAGATAAGCGACACCTACGGAAGGAAAAGGAAAAAGCTTGCGATAGGTTTGCACGATATGGGTGCCATAAAGGGAGGTTTAGAATACGATGCAAAGAAGAGTGCAAGATTCGTCCCCCTGAATTCTGAGCGGGAAATGGATTTCGACGCGATAATTAAAACGCACCCGAAGGGCATAGAGCATGCGCATACGCTAATCGGAAAAAACAACGCTACGAAGGCATACCCGTTCCTAAAGGACCAAGAAAAGATAGTATCCATGATACCGATAATAAATTCAAACGCTACGAAGGTCACGGAAAAAACCAAAGATTTGATCATAGACATAACCGGCACCGATGAAAAAGCGGTAAAAGGAGTAGCTGGTATATTTGCATGTTCGTTCGTGGACGCGGGCGCTGAAATATTCGGCATAGAAACAATTTACGGCAAAAAGGCAGAGGTAAACCCCGCCTTAGAATACAGACGCATACCGATAAACTTGAATAAGATTTCAACAAGGCTGGGGCGCAAGATAGACCAAAGACTCCTATCTGAGATGCTTTCTAGGATGGGTTATGGATTTGCTTATGAAAGCGGAAAACTTGCAGCAACAGTGCCGCCGTACAGGACCGATGTTCTCAACTGGCAGGACATCGTAGAGGACGTAGCAATAGCTCTCGGGTATGATGCAATAACTCCCACACCAATATACAGTGCATCGCACGGAATACCCAGTTTATTCACAGCATTCAGGGATAACCTATCAACTCTGATGGTAGGTATGGATTTCTTTGAGGCTATAAATAATTATTTGACAAACGAAGCAAACGATTTCGAAAACATGCAAAGGAAGCCCGACACCGATTCCATAGTACGCATAGAATATTCGAAAACAGAGGTTTATTCGATATTAAGACAGAGCGTGTTGCCTTCGTTGATGCAGGACCTAAGCGCGTCTGCACACGAAAAAATGCCCCAAAAACTCTTTGAGGTGGGAAGCACATTCAGGGTGGAGAATAAAAAGGCGGTAGAAAGCACATCGCTTGCAATGGTATCCGAACATTCAAAAGCCAACTTTGCAGAGATAAAGGGGTATGTGGAAGCCCTTTTAGACCGAATGCAGGTAGAATACTCGTTCTCTGGATGCAATGATCCTGCGTTCATAGAAGGCAGATGCCTTGGCATAATGGCAGGCAAAAGAAGGATTGGAGTTCTCGGCGAAGTGCACCCGCAGGTACTTAATAACTTCAAACTTGAAGAA
>DAHWIS010000001.1 GCA_027344745.1 Microcaldota archaeon
GAATCGGCGGATTAATGAGGCAACTGCCGCCAGATTTCTCCTCAAGGGCGTACGCATTGACCGACTATCTGGAATCCCATCTAAAGGAATATCCAGATGTGCTCGATTCTAATGGCATATTTATGGAAAGAACGAAAGACATAGGCATACTGCCCAAGGAAGACGCCATAAATTGGGGCGTATCCGGTCCTGTGCTCAGGGCATCGGGCATAGAAAAGGACGCCAGGAGAGATTTCCCATATTATTTCTACAGCAAAATGAAATTTAATATACCCATAAGCACAAAAGGCGATGCATACGCCAGGTATAAGGTCAGGTACTTGGAGATGCTCGAAAGCATAAGCATAATACGCCAGGCTCTAAAGGCGATGCCCGAAAATTCCGATGTGGTTGGCATGCCCATAAAATTGATAGGGCCCCAAGCGAAACCCGATGTAATACTTAATAGGAGGGAACTGCCAAGAGGCGAAGGCCTCATATACATGGTACCGGACAAGCAAAGACCATACCGGATATATCTAAGGTCTCCAACATATACCAACTTGCAGGTGCTTCCCCACATATCAAAGGAGATAAAATTGGCAGACCTGTTCTCCATACTGGGCAGCCTCGATGTGGTGATGGCAGAAATAGACAAGTAAAAGCGATAGATGCAAATTATAAAAATTTGCATTGTAATATACGTCATACTATAAAGTGATTTTATGGAACGCGACCAATTGGAAAAGCTTACTATGAGTTACCAAAAAATGCAGGAGCAGCTGCAAAACATAGCAATACAGAAGCAGCAATATGAAGCCCAAAAACAGGAGTACAAGCAGGCAGAGGAAGCAATAGGCAAAGCCTCCGGTAAGGTATACTCTACAATGGGCGGTGTCATAATAGAAACCACAAAGGAGGAAGCATTAGCAAGCATAAAAGAAAAGAAGGAATTTGTAGAAATGCGCCTTAATCTAATATCAAAGCAGGGGGATGACCTTTCGAAGAAGGAAGCGGAGATGAGAACTCAAATAAACGAGGCAATAAAGGACTTCCAAGAAAAATGATAATATGAGGGCAATAAGCCTGGAGCAATTATGCGAAGCGGTAAAGAGCCATGCCGATGCCAATATAATGATAACATTTCATTCAATCGGCGATACGGATGCGATATCATCCGCTGTCGCCCTCCTGTCGATACTCCCCAACGCCCACATATCCACCCCAGACATAATAACCGCCAACGCCCTAAGGGTGCTTGAAGGATGCGGATATAAAAAAGAACTCATATCTACGAAATTCGACGAAAATGCGGATCTAATAATAATTGTTGACGCAAATTCCACTTCGGTGCTCGGAAGCTTCCAGCAGGCGGTTGAAGAATTCAAAAACGGCATAATAGCCATAGACCATCATGTCGATCCAAACATGCCAAATGCCGATGCGCTGGTCTTTAACGACGAGTCATTCAATTCGTCTGCAAGCATAATATACGAACTTCTGAAACGTCTGCATTCCGATATAAACGCCCCCATGGCCAAAATGCTTTGCATGGGCATAATTTCGGATTCCGCCGAGCTGAAGAATGCGACTCCGCAAACATTCATCCAAATGGGCGAGCTTCTATCCATAGCAAAGACCGATTACATGGGCATACGCGCCGAGTTTTCGCACGAGTCGTCAATAGAGGCGCGCTCGCAAACTATACATAGCATAATGAACGCAGACGCGTTCATAAAGCACAATATCCTATTCGTATATGGTGTTACGGATGTGCACGCAGGAATATCTGCAGACGATGCAATAAAAATAGGCGCGGATATAGCCCTTTTCAAGTCGGAATCAAACAATGAAATATCATTTTCGGCTAGACTGAGACCGACATTGGATGCTAAATACGGATTGCATTTTGGCAGAATAATGAGGCAACTTGCACCCATTATAGGTGGCTCAGGCGGCGGGCATCCGTGTGCGGGAGGGGCGTACGGGCCCAAAAAAGACGCGGTTGAAGAATTTTTCAACAGCTTTACCGAAGAGGTTTTAAATACATTGAAACAGAATAAAAAATAACGGGACCATACCATGAAAATAGCGATAGTATCCGATTTGCATTTGGGATACGAACGGTTTGCAGAAGACGCATACAGGCAGGCAAAAGAAGCGCTTGAAGCCGCGTCCATAATGGCCGATGCCATAATAATACCAGGGGATATATTTGACAAAAGGGCTCCAAAGCCCGATGCAATTGCAGAAGCCATAAACATATTCCGAGAGCTTTCAAGGAAGGAATGGAAAGCATCTGCAGAAATGCGCGGCGCAAAAACGGCATTTACGAATGTGCCGATACTTGCAATTCCCGGCACACACGAAAGGACCTCTGCGGGCAAGGAAAACGCATTAAAGCTGTTGGGGCTGGCAGGCATGCTTATAGATATAAGCGAATCCACTGCCGTAATAAGCAATGGCAAAGAAAAGGTAGCAATTTTCGGGCTTGGCGGAATCTCCGACGAGAGGGTAAAGGAAAAACTCAAGGAGCTAGATCCAAAGCCGATAGACGGCATGTACAATATATTTCTGTTTCACCAATCCGTATATGAGCTGTTGCCTTTCAATTCCGATTTTATAAAATACGAAGATCTACCCGTCGGATTCGACCTTTACGTAGACGGGCACATACATAACCCGGTCGAAGCCAAAGCCCATGGGAAACCGTTCTTAATACCTGGGAGTACGGTGCTGACGCAGATGAAGGACGCAGAACAGGGATCAAAAGGATTCATATTGGTTGATACAAAGGATTCCAGCCACGAAATCATTCCCATAAATTCAAGAAAGTTTTTTTCAATAAGGCTGAATTTCGAGGATTCCAGCACCCCGCACATACTGGAGAAATGCGAAACCGCGTTAAGCCAGATAATTACAAAGAGCGCATCAAAGCCCATAGTGAAGGTGCATCTTGAAGGCACTATGCAGGCAGGCCTGCAATTTGGCTCGTTAAACCTAAAACCTATCCTCTCAAAATACGGGAGGGATGCATTCATAGAAATCGATCAGTCGAAGCTTACCATACCCGAATTGGCAAAGAGCATAGAGGACATGCGCGAAAATAGGATAGGCGACCTTCCTATAAAGGACCTGGGGGCGTCGTTCATGAACGCCAAGCTTAAGGAGCTTAATTTCGATAAGTCCATAGACGTGTCGAGGCTGTTCGAGCTTCTTGATGAACCCGCCCAATCAAAAAAACAGAAAACTGTTGACGAGGCGTTAAAATTCCTTAACGCGCTGTAGCATTATTGCTTCTTGGCGTACCTCTCCTTTGGCTTCGGTTCTATCCCAAGGGTCTTGTTCACCACGTCCACATTCTTTACGTCTACCACTTCGTTCAGGAATTCAAGGTGATTCGGATTGCACCTCCTTTGATTCTGCCTTTTTGAGCTTACTATCTTGACGAATCCATCCTTCTCTATGCCCATTATGACAGCACGGCTGCCAGCGTCTCTTCCGTATTTCTTTATACACACTCTTCCAGTTTCAAGCAACATGAAATTCACCAAAATGTCAAAAATTCTTCCGATCCCTCTCCAATGCTATTATCGATATGGCAGATGCACATTCCATAACGCTCATTTTTTCCGTATTAATCTCAATATCGAATATACTGTGGTCGAATATGTCTATGTTGTATATCCTTTTGGCTTGGTCTATTGCAGCTTTGTCAATCTTTCTTATGGCCTCTATATTTCCGTCGCTTTCGTTGTGCTGTCCCGCCCGCCGTTCGGCCCTTGCCGATTCGCTCGCGTTCAGCCAGACCCTCAGCGTTGCATCATCAATCATCCATGGCGAAAGCCAGGTGGAGACCGTGCAATTGCCATCGGCAAGCTTTTTTATCTCAGAATCAAACGAATTTGCAAACTTCTTGTCTGCAGAATTCGTGAAATCTGCAAGCTCTGAATAACTACCAATATAATCCTTGTAAGACTTATGTATATGCTTTATCCCCAAGGCTTTGGAAAGTTCTTCGGCCAGGGTAGATTTCCCACTTGCCGTCAAGCCGGATATGCATATTTTCATTTTAGCGCCTCTAATGGGCAACTAGCTGCAAAACAAAAGCACGCTCCCTTATGCTTATATCATCAAGCTTCATATCTCCGCGTTCTATTCTGCTGCCGAATTTTATTATGTTACCTGTGCAATTGGCGCAGAGGACCCCGCCGAAAGGCCTGCTATTCGTCTTCCTGCTTTTTCCTCCCTTTGTACTTATGCCGTTCAATTCGGCTCCGCACAAACCACAATGGGGCATAGAGTTCTTGCCTCTTTTGTAGCGCACAACGTTTCTTCCAGTCTTTGTGATCTTGTTTGATTTCTTAAAGCTATGAGATCGATACATTGGTTTTGGCAAATATAACACCTTTGACCTGAATTAGCATTTATTTAGAATGCTTAAACTATAAATAATTATGTTTTACTTTCTGTTGCCTCTTCCTTGGCTTTTTTCCTATCATAAAGCAGTATTGCGATGGAGCTGACCAAGCCCAATATGAACACCGTGGCTATGAATACGAGATTGTAGGTTAAGGGCATTCCAATGAAATTAAGGACGTAGTCCGCTTTGCCAGCTAAAGCCGGCAGCAACACGTAATATACAATTATAAATATCGGGAATATTACTATCATGGGTTTGAACGACATGGTCATGTTTTCCTTCATCAAAGGCATTATCTCGCTCTGCTTTGCCGATATCTGCTCCTTCGGCGCGTTGCTTTTTATAAGCGCATTCATCTCCTTTGATATGGATTTCAGCTTTGCCTGCAGCTCGCGCACCCTTTTAGGGTTAACGAGCTTCCTCTGCATCAACACCGATAAGGATACCTCGAGCACCCCCAACCCTATTACTATCAATGCAAAAGAGAGTGGCATAACTGTCATAAAATCACTTATATTCGTTTATAATATCCTTTAATGCCGCTTTAAAATCTTTCTCGGCAGACTGGAGCATCCCTCCATCATTTTCTATTATATATATAGAAATATTTAAATGTGCGCTTATATTGCTTATCATTGCTATGTTTATCAACCGCTGCATATCTATGGTCCTAGCGCTTTCTATCTCCCGCTTTCTGTTTTTGTCGCTCTTCCTCCTTTTGATTATATCATCGGTTTCGGCATCTACGTATATGATGCCTGCAAGCCCGCCAAGCCCCTTGAGAACTTCCAGCGGCATGCCCGGAAAATATCTGTCGCCTCTTTCAACAGAAGCGTGCGTGTCTATGACTATATTGCCGTGCATCCTGCCGATATGGTCTATCGCCGCTTTTCTGAGTCCTGTGGCAATCTTTATGGGAAGATAACGCACATCATCCCTGTTTTTGACATAGCCCTTTCTGATGGCTATGTCCTTCATGAGCGTTCCTATGTTAATTATCCTGTAAGCGGTATTGTTGCCTATGCTCTTTGTTATAACCGTGGTCTTTCCAGCCCCGGGCGAGCCAAAAACAAGTATAACCCTATTTTTTCGTGGCATTATATCATAATTCTTTCAACCCGCAAAGTTAAAAAAAGTATAGGCAACGGGCTATTGCCTAGTCATGCATAATTATGGGTGGGACTGCCTATCAGTCCATTTCCCCTCCCATGCCTCCCGGCATTCCGCCCTGCGGCATACCTCCTCCTTTGGATCTGGAGCTTATTACATCGTCTATCCTAAGGATCATCTGCGCCGCCTCGTTTGCGCTGTTTATTATCTGCACCTTCATTTTAGTCGGCTCGTATATCCCCTCCCTCTCCATGTCGGAAATGGCGTTTTTGTATACGTTGACGCCGAAAGGCCTGCCGTCTTTGGATTTATGCTTGCTCCTTAATTGGACTAACGTGTCTATGGCGTCCATTCCGCTGTTTTCCGCAAGGATCTTCGGTATGGCTTCTGCGGCGTCAGCAAATTTTTGTATTGCCAACTGCTCCCTTCCGCCTGCCTCGCCGGAATAGGCTCTTATGCCTTCGGCCACGTCTATCTCTATAGCTCCTCCTCCTATGTTGTACCTTCCTTCGTTCTCCATCGTTGCCGAAAGGGCGCCTATGACGTCCTGTATGGAGCGTTCTACCTCGTCTATTACCTGTTGCGAGCTTCCCCTTACGAATATGGTCACGCTCTTTGGATCTTTGCACTTTTCTACGAAAATCATTGCTTCTCCGCCGATCTTCCTCTCTTCTACTGTGCCCGCGAATCCCAAGTCTTCGTTTGTTAAGTCCTCAAGGCTTGTAACTATCTTCGCCCCTGTGGCTCTAGAAAGCTTTTCTACATCGCTTTTCTTTATCCTTCTAGCTGCCATTATCCCCTCCTTTGCCAGATAGTGCTGCGCTAGGTCGTCTATCCCCTTCTGAGTGAATATGACTTTGGCACCGCTCTTTTTGACCTTGTCTACCATATCCTTCAACATCTTTTCCTCTTGCTGCAGGAACGCCTGCATCTGGTCGGGCGATGTTATCTCTATCTTTGCATCGGTCTCGGTCTTCTCTATCTCAAGCGCTGCGTCAAGCAAAGCGATTTTGGCATTGTTGACAAGTTTAGGCATTCCAGGATGCGAAACCTCTTTGTCTATCAAAACTCCGTTTATTAATTCGGTGTCTGCAGTGCTGCCTCCCGCTTTCTTTTCTATCTTTATGAAATCGTGGTCTACAGATATTGCATTATTGCTCCTAACCATTACCTGCTTTATCGCTTTTATAACAAGTTTTCCTATCTGTGTCTTGGTCGAGTCGCTGCCTATGTTCTTTGATCCCAACGAAACCTGCGCTATCTTCTGCAATACCGATTCATCGTCAGGCTTTACGGTATATGAATATTTGTTCAGCAATTCTATTGCCTTTGTTGCGGCCATCTTATAGCCCTTTATTATTATAGTCGGATGGATACCTTGTTCTATAAGTTCTTCCGCTCCCTTAAGCAGGTTTCCCGCCATTACTACGACGCTTGTAGTCCCATCGCCTACCTCTTTGTCCTGTGTCTTTGCTACATCGACCATTATCTTTGCTACCGGGTGCTCTACATTCATTTCATCAAGTATGGTCGCACCGTCGTTCGTTATTACTATGTCGCCTAAATCGCTTACCATCATCTTGTCCATTCCTTTCGGTCCAAGCGTGGTTTTCACTGCATTGGATACCGCAATCGCCACAGCAATATTGGTTCTCTGTGCGTCCCTTCCGATCAGACGTGATGCTCCCTCCGGCAACAATACATACTGTTGTCCTCCTAGTTGATTTTCTGCCATTTTATCACTTTGTTTTTAATATGAAAAGATTTAATCTCGTTAAATAGCTACAACATGTATTTTTACTATACATGTATGCATACAAACGATTATATATGAAAGAAAAGATATATATACCTTAAGGTGCGCATGGCATCATCTGACGGTCTATCATACCCCTTTTGATATCTCGGCGAATTCCTCGGCTATGTCGGCATCCTTATACGCCGTCACCACTCCGTCATCGCTATACCTATTGAAGGCGCCATCAAATTTTACTACCCCTAAAAGGCCAGTGCCCAACATATCTATGATGTCCTTAGTGCTATCGCTTATCCTACCTGTGGACATGTTCTCCACGACCCCCAATATGCTTACATTCAACCGCTTTGCCATGAGTCCCGATCTCAGTGAATTCATAGAGGCTACGCGCTGCGGCGTGGTAACTAGTATGAAGCCCTTGAGGTCCAATAGCTGCATTATTGAAAGCGGTGCGTCAGAAGTTCCCGGCGGCAGATCTATTATAAGATAATCAAGATCTCCCCAATCCGTATTCTCCAGGAAATCGCCTATCATCTTTGCTATTATGGGGCCGCGCCATATAATCGGTTTTTTCATGTCGTCCACAATCATCGCTGTCGAAGCGACCTTGACACCATCCTTAACCAGCGGCTTCAGGGGAAAACCGGATATGTCCATCTTTTCGGTTATGCCTAAAAACGCGGTTACGTTCGGGCAGTCTATATCCGCATCGAGCAAGCCCACCCTAAACCCTCTTTTGGCAAGGGTAAACGCAAGATTTATCGATATTGTGGTCTTGCCCACTCCCCCTTTTGCGCTATAAACTCCTATCTTGTTCTTTATGCCGCCCAGTCTATCCTTGATCCTCTTCTTTTGCTCTATCACTTTTACGAAAGAGGGATGGATTCCACCGGGGGTATGCTCTTCTTCCATGGCTGGTTTTCGAAGCCATTGTTTTTATTCTTTTCCAAAAAGCCATAGCAAACCAATATAATTTTTGCTAGTGTCAAAAATTAACAAGATTTAATAACTTTTCTAAATATAAAGGTATGAAACCTATTAATGCTAGTTGTTAAGGTGTATCAAATGAAGATAAACGAACTAAAGGCAGGGGCAAGCAATGTAACCATAAAAGCCAAGGTCGCCCAAAAAGACGAACCGCGAGAAGTTGTAACTAAATACGGAAAAAGACTGAGTGTAGCAAACATCACACTCAAGGACAATACAGGGACCATTGCAATGTCGCTGTGGGGCAGTGACATAAACACCGTAAACGTCGGCGATGAGATAGAAGTATCGAACGGATACGTGAACGAATTCCGCGGAACGCCGCAGCTTTCTACAGGCAAATTCGGAAAGATAAAAGTACTGGAAAAGTCCGGGAATTCCGACGAACTGTTGGAGACGGAAGCAGAAGATAAAGAAGCTTCAGAAGAGTCCGAGGACGATGTGCCTGAAGGAGAGAGCGACGAATTCTAGTCCATATTAGTCTACATAAGTCCATATATTACTTGCCCGCGATGGGCAAGCCATAACTTTTTCTAGACATGAGCCTTCCAATATCTGAAGCTGTATACCAGCAATATCCCTCCCAATATCAGACCGAACCATAACGTTGCAAATCTCGTCATTATTGTTATCGCGGAGCTTATGCCGGTACTCAGGCTAAGCGACGTATGCAAGAGCGCTATAAGTGCGCCGTCCGTTATCCCTATATTGCCGGGTATGCCGGTAACCATGCCGAAGAGCTGCGCAGACGAAAACGCAAATACTGTGCTTCCAATATGCGGTACGATACCTATGGCGTATAGCGCAAAATATAACGCCATGCTATTCAGGAATGCGGCCGGCACAGTAACAAGCATCGATACTATGTATACCCCTTTAGTGTTAAGTTTGCTTTGCGACGCAAAATATTCGTCCCCATACATGGAAAATATCTTGAGCAAACCGCTTCTTTTGCTGAACGCCTTTTTCAGTGACTTGTAGAGCCAGTCATTGAGTATAAATAAGAAAGGAAGTATGAGCGCCAGATCTATTATCAGTATATATATTATGAACGTCTTGAAGTAAATCGCAGTGACCAAAGCGAGTATTGCAAAACCCAGAAAATCTGTGAATATGTCTAAAGTCACTACCGGTATCAGGTTTGCAATGCTTTTTTTTGTTATTCTATTCAGCGTATAAGCAACCAATATCCTGCCCAGTTTGCCGGGCGTAATGTTCATCGAATACATCGACATGTATACTATGAAGTTTTTCTTAAGCGGAACCTCCACTTTCAATTTTTTAAGGTAGTAATTCCATTTTATGAATCGTAATATGTATCCTGCGAACACCGCGATAAACGCCAACGAGTATATATAAAGGTTTGACGACAGAACCAGATTTACTACCCTTCCGAGTCCGCCTATCAACGCGATTATAAAGAAAACTATGAAGCTGGCAATGAAACCCAATGCAACGAAGATCGAAACCCTATGCACAAGGTTCAAATATTCCTTCCTATCCATTTTCTGTTTGTGCGTTATTATGTACCAAACGGATTTCTTGTTTTCTTTTCCAAACATGTATTTACCTCTGCGCTGTCCTTTCGAAGGCCTCGTTGTATTTCATTGCTATCCTATCCCAATTATGATTCGCAACCGCCCTTGAATGCGCATCCTTTTTCAGTCTTGAAATCACTTTGTTGTTGTCTATAAAGAAGTTGAGTTTTTTATATATATCATAAGAATCCTTAGGCTTTATGTAAAGCCCGCACCTGCCCATAAGTTCTGGTATCCCACCTACTCTTGTCGCTATAGACGGAGTGCCGCTAGCCATAGCCTCTATCAAAGCTATCGACCCCGGCTCGTAGGTCGAAGGCAGTACAAAAATGTCCGCAGAGTTGTAGTAGTACGGCAGTTCCCCTTCGTCTATGCCACTTATTATTCGCATTCTGTCGTCTATTTTTAATTTTTTTGAAAGCTTCAATAACGCATTTTGCATTGGTCCTGCACCTATGATCATCAAAGATGCATCGTTTCCTTCGTCAACGAACATTTTAAGCGCGGCGAGGAGATAGATTTGGCCTTTTTGAGGCACCAACCTGCCATTGGTAAGTATCCTAATGTCGTGCCCCCCATACATTGACGCATATTTCTTCAGTTCTTTAGCATGCCTATCACGCGGTTTAAACATGTGTATATTTATGCCATTGTATATGGCTTCCGTCTTGTGCATGTCTTCCTTAGGTACCGTGGTAGCCACGGTGTTCTTAGAAACTCCGGTTATTAAGTCGGCTTTATGCATTATCCTCCTGCCCCATGCAGCGTCATACAGCAGCCCCATAGAATCGGTCCAAAAATCTATGCCTTTAGGCAGTGCGTTATGTATCGTAATCGCCATCTTTTTTCCTTTTTGTGATATGGCCTTTAACGTATCCCGATAATAAAGATAGCGGTTATTAATGTGGTAAATATCCGCATTTGACTTTGCAATGGCATCGCGTATCCCATGCATAAGCGGAAAAGGTATCGGGAGGCCAGGCAGATCGATATATCTGGTATCCAGCCTAATTACTGATATGCCGTTTATTTCTTCACGTACCGGTAAGTGCGTATGCCTCGGCATCCCGCTAATCAGGGTTATATTGTGGTATTTAGAAAGTCTGCTATAGACCTCCATAAGCACTTTTTCTGTTCCGCCCATGTAAGGGTAAAAGAACGGGTTCAATGCGCAAATGTCCATCGATCATCACACCAGATAAAGTTAAGCATGCTTTAATAATAAATTATCCATTGAAACCGTTTCACATCAAGGTATATATTTGGTTTCTGCACTAATACAAAGCAGATATAAATGGGCGATAAGAATATAATATTTTTCCTATTGGATACCGTCCGGGCGGACGATCTGTACTACGGTAACGTTTCCCCTAATCTTACCAAATTGGCTAACGATGGAAATTCATATACCAATGCGATTTCCCCAGGCACATGGACCGCGCCCGCCCATGCATCTATATTTACGGGGAAGCGCGTCACCGAAATAAAAAACGTTTCGAAGAACTTTTTCGACTCTAAAAATAAGATGGATCCATGGTTCGTAAAAATAAAATTTCTTCCTGACAATGCGCAGACGCTTGCGGCAAAACTGTCATTACGTGGTTATAAGTCCGTACTGTTTTCGAATAATCCATTCCTTACGAGCTATACAAATCTCGCGTTGGGATTCGACAGGGTGTACGATCTGTGGATGGATTCCAATATAAAGTACAATAAAAAATTAGTCAAACATGTCTCATTCATAATTAAAAACGGGGAGAGCGCAAGAAACGCTATGTATTCCATAACCGGCATGTTCTCTAAATTCATACCTAAAAATACATTCGACAAAATGTACCTTAATCTCAGGTTAAAACTGGATCAAAAGGTTGCAGATACCGACGGCACATACAAACTTGACCGAGGCTCTTCAGATACCAGAAAAGCACTGTCGAAATACCTGGATTACAATTACGATTATAAAAAGCAGTTTATGTTCATAAACTGCATAGAAGCCCATGAAAATTATCCGGTCGATAAGAGCAAAAATATTGTGCAGGACAAATGGTTATACATGAGTGGCATAAACGAGCTTAATAGGGATAATATAGGCGCATTCAGATCGGGTTACAGGAAGAGAATAGGTTACTTGGATAAGGAGATAGGGAAGATGATAGACATCCTGAAATCTAAAGGCCTACTTAACGACGCTACATTGATATTTGCATCGGATCACGGCCAGTTATTCGGGGAACACAATATGCTCTATCATTCGGTATTCCCATACGAAGGCGTAGCCAAGGTGCCCCTTTTCGCTGTAAATTTTGAAAATGGCAAGCCTGTAAAAACAAAAAAGGCCCACGAAGAAAATATAAACACTATGGAAATTCACGATGCGATACTCGGTTTGGCAGATTCTAAGATAGACATACCAAACGGCAATATGAAAAGGCCAAAATACGTATTCAGCGAGCATGTAGGCATAAGTGAAACATGGGATGAACCATTGCTGAGAAAGCTTATGGGCCGGTCCAGATCTGCGAGGCGCATATACGAAGCGAAAAAATATTTCAATATGCCGTCAACTGCTGTATATTACAAAAACTATAAGCTCATACACTTCAATGGCGGCAGGATGGATGAATTATACGACATTGCAAAAGACAAAAATGAGGAGGAGAACCTTCTGCAATTGCGCAGCCCATCGCACAGACGCATTGCAAACGACCTGTTAAGGCACTGCGGCTGATTCTTTCGGCATTCATCAACTCTGATATGACAGTATCTGCTTTACATAGGGCTGGCTGCATACTGCGGCATTGCTGCTGTTTGTCATTTTGCATATCTGTGCGGTAAATACGTTCGCCTCTCCTATCAATGCCTGTGTTACGGGGGAGTTCGTGTTGTTCAGCAAATCGATTATCTGTGCCCAACTATAACCTTTGACTACCTGCGGATCTATCTCCGCAGCCGGCTGAACGGATACGTTGCCAAAATCTATAAACGGTATCCCTCCCTTCAATTGGCTTGGAACATTGGGATTATTCAGGTCGTATCTGGTAAATACACCGTTTTCCAATGCAGTAGGGGTCTGCAAGGTTTTATACGTATTGGTCTCCTCTTCCAATTCTATGAATGATATCAAATTGCTTTGATAACTCGAATTGTAAAATGTGAATGTCGGGGTGTTTGCGTATACGTCTGTCGCACTGGACGTCATGTAATGGAGCATTGTGAAATTGCCGAATCGCATCATAGCTATAACCATACCCCATCTGGTTATTGCGCAGTAGGGGCAGAAATCAGCGCCTATGTAAAGCATTGTGGGCTTGCCGTTTGTTTCAAATACTTTTGTAGTATTCGTAAAAGACGGAAGATTGGCAGCACTGCCAAGGCCAACCGCATCTGCCAGCGATGTATTCATGGCTATCCCTTTCAATTGCGATAATTGCTGCGCGGGCATCTGGACGTTGTCATATCTTATCAACGCGCTGCCGCTTCCATTGCTTGAATTCAACACTAACGCTATTGCAATTGCTGCAATTATGACTGCACCTACGCCTCCATAAAGCAATTTCCTATCCATGCCCACCACTTAAAACTTCAACGCCAGCTTTGACAATATCCTTTTGACAATGCCGTTTAATAATTTGTTTATCCTGTTTTTGTACTTCGATATAACATAATACATCAATAGGCTAAGCGCTATGCCCGCCAATACGTCTGTAAAATAATGCAGCCCCAGATACACCCTCCCGAAAAGTACCATCGCAAGCCATACTATATACGCTATCTGCAGGTACCTGTACTTGCCAAGGAGAAATGTCAATCCCGTAAGTACGCTTGCATGGTTGCTCGGGAACGAGTAGCTGCTTTCGCAGGATATGTGATTTATCCATGACAACTCCGCCACATTGCAAGGCCTAGGTTCTTTGGTCAACAGCTTTATCGCATCGGACACGATATAAAATAATATTCCTGCTACTACGAAAGTATATGCATTGGCGTCCTTCTTTATAAAATACAAATACAAGACGAGAAAAGGTATCACTACAAGGAATGATTTGCCTATTACCCCCATTACGCTATTCAATGCAGGGCTCGCCATTGCTTTGACCAAGTCAAATGCCCATATGTTTATGTCAAGTTTATATACCTGGAGAAGCGATACCAAATACATGTGTTAACACCATCTAAACCCTAATTAACCAAAGATTAAGCAGTATGCGGTTACAACAAATTTTATTAATATATCATTATAAAGGTATATTGTTAAATTAGTTATTTGCCTTAACGGGGTTATCGCATAACTTGGCAGTGCAGCAGGCTCCAGATGTTTATTCTTGATGAGCGCAAAGCGATGATGAGGATCTGGAATAATGATTAATGAAGTAACCTGCGAATCCGGGTTCAAATCCCGGTGACCCCAAAAATCATTTTAAGGCAACAAAATTTCGATTCGGTCCCGAGGGATTTATTGTAGAACTTTTATGCGTTACCTTGCTTACCGCTAAACAATCATGATACGATGAAAAACTATTATCTGCCAGGAGAGGAAAGATTCGGTCCAGTAATGGCAAGGATATATTCTTTTTTTGTGAAAACTTCCATAACGAAAGACTTCTATGCGTTCGTCATAGAGGATATAAATCGGCATGACGCTAACAGCATTCTCGACGTTGGCACAGGCCCCGGCGAAATACCTATGCGTCTTTCCAAAAACAGATTATTGAAAGTATATGCAATAGACCCGTCTCCAAGCATGATAAAGATAGCTACAAAGAAAGCAGCGGCAAAAAAGTCCAACGTGGTATTCAGGATAGGTTCAAGTAGGAACATTCCATTCAAGCGTAAGTTCGACATAATAATGAGTTCAATATCGTTCCACCATTGGAATAAAAAGAAAGAAGCGTTGCTCTATATGTCGACATTTTTGACCAGTAAAGGGGTCATGAACATATACGAATATGAGTTGGGGCGCATGTCCGGTATGCTCAAGTTTCTAGGCGGTTCGCATGGCATAGGCGTAAGCGAGATATAC
>DAHWIS010000008.1 GCA_027344745.1 Microcaldota archaeon
AACAGGCTGGCCTTCTCGAAATCAAGTTGAAAAGCATGGGTTATGCATGCAGGACATACGTGGGCATGAAGTATTCAAAGCCCTACATAAAAGACGCGCTGCTTGATGCTATAGGAGACGGAATTGAAAAGCTCGTATGCATACCTATCGCACCCTTCTACTCGCAAATAGGAACGGAGAGCTATTTTGATATGTTGCACGACGGCATCAACGAACTCAAGCCGCAATTTCGGATAAGCGAGGTAAGGTCGTGGAACATGGAAAGCGGACTCATAGAATCATGGATCGAAAAGATAGACGCAATTGGAATTGAAAAGGACTGCATCTTCGTATTCAGCGCGCATAGTTTACCGGTAACAGAAGAGGACGACCTGAAGGATTATGTGAAACAGCTATTGCTTACTTCTGATAGGATAGCGAGGCATTTTGGCAACAAATGGTGCCTTGCATTCCAGAGCGCAGCCGACATGCCTGGAAGATGGCTAAAACCGGACGTAAAAGATGCATTGACGAGACTGATAAATGCTGGCAGGAGAAAATTCGCCATGATACCTGTAGGTTTCGTGTCTGACAACCTTGAGACTAGATACGACATAGGCTTAGAGTGCACAGACCTTGGCAACGATAACGGGGTGGAGATTAGGATGGCTGGCATGCCTGACGACTCCGAGGGTGTAGTATCCGCCATTGCAAATGCAGCGATTGCAAGCATGCGCTGATGCTCTTGTCACAGAACATGTAGAAACCCGAGCACTATAAGCACTATCATTATGGCTATGTATATGCGTATTACTATGAACGCAAATTTGGCCCAGCCTTTTATCTTAGCGCGCCTGACAGGCTTGATCCCGTATTCAAGCAGCTTTTCCTTTTTCACGAATTTGTTCCAATCATCTTCGGTCTTTATGAAATCGTAATATTTTTTATTTAGTTTTTCCATATTATTTCGCCTTCAAACCATGTTTGGAAATACGAGAGATATTCCGTAAAGTCCGCTCATCAATATGAGCACACCCATTATAATTACCGCAGCCGCATTCTGAATCCTGCCGTTCACGTGGATGCCCATTATCTCCTTGTCATTCACCAGAAGGAGCAGGAACAGCATTGCAGCAGGCATGAATATGGATGCTATCACTTGCACGGTCAGATTAAGGAAGCCCAACGGCACGTCTGGTATGAGCACCATTATTGCGGCTATGAACATGCTGGCTATGCCCGGGATATAAAACTTCCTGCCTGTCAGGAATGACAGATTTATACTTTTAGGCCAGCCGAATGCCTCTCCGACTGCCCACGAAGTGCTTGCGGTTATGGCTATCGTTGCTATCAGTCCCGCATCTATCAGCCCTAACGCAAAAAGTTTCATAGGCAGTGCGCCTATCTTTTGGGATATAGTTGCAAGTATAAATGATATATTGTAGCCCACGGTAGTTGCATCAACGGCATGCGCGTTGAATACGACAGTGCCGGTCAATATGAGTATTGCGATTGCTACTGACGCCATTATGCATGCACCTATGAACGTGTCGCGCCTGCCCGCTTTTATGTCCTCGGGAACCGTACCCTTGTCGACCTCCGACGACTGCTGGAAGAACAGCATCCACGGCGCTATCGTCGTGCCAAGATTCGCCAGCAGTACGTATATGAAAAGCGTGGAGAACCCTGACGGAACGTGCCAGTTTCCGAAACTGGACGCTACAAGCAGCCAATTCGGATGCGCAAAAAATACAAGAGGTATGAAGATGATGTTGAACGCCGCAACTACGAGGCTCGCCCTCTCCCAATTGTGGTACCTCAACGTAAGGGTTATGGCAAGGACGAATGTTATGCCGATTATCACGGCGTATATGGGCTTTATCCCGAAAATGCTCATGCCGAACGTTATGCCTATGAACTCCGTGACGAGCGTAAGCGAATTTGCTATTAGGAGGTCTATAAGCGAGAATGCCCCCCAGAAGCTTCCGTATCTCTTCCATATCATCTCCGCATGGCCCCGCCTTGTCACCGCGGCAAGGCGAATTGTCATTTCCTGCACGATATATGCCACGGGTATCATCAAAACCATGAAGGGTATGAAGAAGCCTATGCCGAAGATGGAGCCGGTCTGCGCGTATGTTATGACTCCGCCCGCGTCGTTGTCCGCGATCATGACCAATATGCCAGGACCTATAAGGGCAAACATCAGAAGCATGCGGGCCATTCTGCTCTTGCTGTGGCGAAGAGAGCCTATCTTCAAGCGGTCTATTGCACGCAAGCGTATGTCCTGTGGAAGCGAATCGAGCTTGAGGTTGACGTCAACAGGGATCTTTGCAGTATCTGAATTGGCATAGCGCCCGGTATTATCCAGCTGCCCCGCGTTCATGGTTATACAATAAAATGAATAGTTATAAACGCTTGGTAGAAAAATTTCCATGAAAAGATCCAAAAGCCGATTTCATCTTGCCCGTTTCCACGGCGTTCAAGCGTTGTATTTGCATCCCCGCCATCAAGGAATATAAAATTTTCATTGGAATTATTGCCGCTATGGCGATGCTTATTGCTTTTGGGTTTTTGCCTTGTGAAGACACGTTACCACGGAACGTCTTTGAGCCTTAGCCTGTGCGCACCCATATTTGTAAGTACATGCATGGAGCCGGTAAGAAGTATAAGGAATACAAACCCGTATGCATCGGGCATATGCCCCAAAGGGAATGCCAATAGCAATGCAAAGGCGAGGAAACCGTATTGGTCCAGTATCGGTATGCTCGCACCAGATTTTACCGACATCCTGCGCTTTATGAAGCTCCCGAAAAGATCGCCGATGTTTGCGCCGATTGTAAGCAATACCGCTATCGCAAGCATATAATGCATGAATGGATATTCGATTACGCCGACTATCAGCCCTGCGGCGATACTCGACGCCGTGCCCCTTATCGTCTTGTGGTTGCCAAAAATCCTCTTCCCTAAAAATTTCTTGCCTAAATCCAACGGTTTGCCTCCGCCGAACAGTACAGGCGCTGCGTTTGCCGCGTATGCCGGGAATATGTATATTATGGGGAATATTACTATCGAATATATCAGGTATATTGCATGTGGAAGCATATTCATCCCTTGCGTTCAGTGATAGATTTTATCGTCTCCGCTTCCGCTATATACGACATTGTGTTCCGCATCGATAGGATTGCCGGTTTCGGCATCGGTATTGCATGCCGATCCGACCTCTTCCGCAGAGAGCTGCTGGTATTTCAATTGGCCTTGTACAAGACCGATTGTATATCCGCATATCTCCGCATATGTATCGTCGGTTTTGGGATTTTTGTTCAGAGTCCTGAATATCATGCCGATTGCTGTAGACTTTGATATAATGTTGATGAAATGGTCCAGAAACGAATCGAAGCCGATCTCCGTATGCCCACCCACGTAATGCAATATGAAGAAGTATGACTGCATTTTCTCATTAATCTCCCAGCTTTCCGATTTAAAATCTGAACCGTCTGCGTATGAATAGGTTATGTGTCCATGTCCGCCCGGTTTGATGTAGCTAAGCAATGCCGCAATGAATTGCATCGCCTGGTTTTTAGCGTCGGGTTTTTCATCGCTCGCGCCTTCGCCTGAATTTTTGATGTCCATCTTATCATCTCGTTATCTTGCCTTCTGCAAACTTCCTTGTGCCCCCACCCTTGAAGGCCCCGCCTTTGACGATGCTGCCCGTCTTTTCTTTTACATAATCCAATGCATCGATGCCCGAATCTTCACCAGATATGCATACCACGTCCATTTCCCTGTTGTATAGCAGCACAACGGCAGATTTATTCAATTCTATTATGGATGTGGCAATACCCCTTAATTGCTTTTTGTCATAATCAAGCAGCTCGATGATCGTATTGCCTTTTGCGGCGAGGCTTTCTGCTTTAGACGATACATGCTTTGAGTTCAGCGTTTCGATTTTCTTTTTGTATTGCTTTGATTCTTCAACCATCGACATCAGGCTCTCTATCGATTTGTCCTGGTCCACGCCGAGGATTGACGATATCTTCTCGAGTTTTGACTGCTGTAATTTTATGTAGTCGAAAGCTGCGGGCCCCGCAACGAATTCGATCCTGTTTATTCCGTCGTGGATCTTTGACGCATTGGTTATTTTTATAATCCCTATGCCCGACTCCCTGTTCATAAGGTGCAGCCCGCCGCATGCTTCGGCGTCTATTAGATTGTTTTTTAAATCGCATATCTCCACTATGCGGAGCTGGTTTGCCGCAACCCCATGCCCCTGGTATATGGAAAAACCGAATTCGGATTCTGCAACGGTTCTTGGCATCTCTTTCATCTGCACTTTTATCCCGTTGAATATGTATGAATTTGCTTTGTCCTCAATTGCACGGACTTGGTCTTCGCTTAGCCTTTCGTAGTGTGCAACATCGATGTGCGCCTTTGACGCGCTCTTCTTTGCCCCTTCCTGCCATGCGTGCTGCCCTAAAATCTCCCTTGCCGCAGCGCTCACAAGATGTGTCGCAGTATGGTGCGCCATCAGGCGCTGCCTCCTCTGCACGTCTATGCTGCAATGCACTTCCGTACCTACCTTTATGTGCTTGCCTTTTTCTAGCACATGCACTATAACGCCTCCGATGCTTTTGACATCCTCGACTTTAGCGTCGTCCATTGTGCCGTGATCCGCCTCCTGCCCGCCGCTTTCGGCGTAGAACGGCGTCTGCGATAGCACTATAAGATTATTCTTTGATGCTATGACCTTCGCATACGCCTCTTCGGTAAAATCATAGAAGAGCCTTCTTGTTTTTGGAAGCCCTTCCGTGTCTATGTCGAGTGTTTCTGCATGCCTGCGTTTTTCTACGAAATCGCCCTTCAGGATTTTGGAATAGAAATCTTCGGGAAGGCGTATGTCTACGCCCCGCTTTGCGGCCGTTGAAGATATCATCTCGGGGGATATGCCGTTGCTTTCGTATAGAGTCTTCATTTTTTCTGCGGTTATCGCTTCGCGCCTGTCTATTATCGAGTTGACCATTTTCATTGCCGATTTCTTTGTGTCTTCGTATCTGTGTTTTTCGACTTCTATGACCCTTGTAATTTCATCTATGCCTTCTTCTAGGCCGAAGTAAAGGCCGGATAGATCTTTCGCATGCATCTCGAAAAGCCGGACTAGGTCTATGTCAATGCCATATGTGCTTATAAAATCGAACATTCTCCTTAGCAGCACGCGCAAGTTGTAACCTCCGCCGACGTTGCTTGGAAGCGCCCCGTCGTTTATGGCAAAGAGCAATGTCCTTGAGTGATCCGCCATGGCGTATATCGCCTGCGTGGGTTTTATGATGTCAAAATATTCTTTCTCAGTTATGCCCGCTTTCTTTATTATCGCAAGCTCCAATTCCGCAGGGTTTGAAACCTCGGTAGCATCAATCGAACTGAACATGGACGATGCTTTTGCATAAAGTTTGCGGTCGGGTTTTATTCCAGCGCACTTGTAGGCATATCTCAATTCATTGCCGAACACCGCATCGTATGCGGTCTGCGAACCCGACTTAAACCACATGAGCCGTTCGAAGCCCCATCCGACATCGACCACCTTGCCCTTCAACTCCGATCTCTTGCCGTTGTTGTATTCGAACTGCGTGAACACGCTGTTGACAAGCTCCAATCCATTCGAAAAGCCCTCGAGGCAGGGTCCGAATTCCGAGAAGTCGCCCATCGCCCACACATCCTCTATATAGGTCAGGTCCTTCTTTCTGACGCCCGCAATTTTCGTCAGCAGATTGTAATTCAACTCTAGCGTCCTGTCGCGCCAGTAGCCCTCTTTCGGATAGTTAAATGCTAGCTGGCCGGCCATCATAAACGATGTCATATGCCTTCCGGTAACGCCAACGTTCGGTATGTCGTTGAAACGCAGGCATATCTGCGGAACTATGAGGGGGTTCGCATTGTATTCGAAGCTCATCTTCCCGTTTTCTATGCGCTGGAAATCCTGTATGCTCGCTATAGTAAAATACAGATCCTGACGCCACCTGCTTACTACAGGATATTTGGGTATTTCCGTGTGTCCTTCTTTCTTGAAGAAATCGGAGAACCTTTTCCAAAATTCAACATACTTGATGCTTTCGCTTGGCTTGTTTTTTATGAAAGAATATGGTTCGTGCTCGGGGTCTCCACACAGCTCTCTTTTGGAGTCCGATGTCCAGAAATGCTTGCCGCATGCGCTGCACCGCTTGCGGATGAAGCCTTCATCCTCGAAAAGCTTGGTCGAATAGTATTCACCGCTTTTGGCCGAAAATTCCTTCCTCAATTCTTCTTTGCTCAACATACGAACACCTTATAGATTCTTCTGGGGCCACCACTTTTTGCATTCCTTGCCGAAAAATACGCAATAATTGCACTTCCATTTCTCTTCGAACGGCACGGGAAGCGCGTCCCTGTTCCCATTCCAGTATTTCATGGAAAATGCAAGCATCTGATCGATCTCATCTTGCGAGTATTCGAATTTATAAAGTTTTATTTCCTTGCCGGTAAACTGGTTTATGTATCTTATGCACAGCGTATTGCTGAGCTTCTTGATTCCCGAAAATTCGCCGAAAAACTCTTTTGCAACGGTATCTACGGATTGCAGCGCTGATTCTATACCCAATGCGTCAAGCTGCCTTTTGAACTCATCGGTCATTGCAAGTTTTTGTATGCCGTATACCCTGCTGAAATTTTGGTATGTATAGAGCTTGTCCTTTATATCGCCGACAAGCTTGTGGTATAAAAGAACCTGGACCCTGTGTGAAAGCATCTGGGGCTCAGAGGGCAGGTTATCATTGGCTTTTGTCTTGTCTTCGTATATCGTCACTATGCCGTCTTTCATGCTTAGCTCGTCTATCTTGCCGACAATCCTATAGCCGTTTACCGACCCGTAGATCTGTATCTCGCGCGCCCTCCCGTTGTTTGGAAGCTGTTTCAACGCCATGTAGCTGGTATATAATGACTTATAAACCGAATCCGCGTAGCTTTTTGGCTGAAGCAGTATCGGAATGTTGACTTCCTGCTCCATTGCTTCGTGCATTGTCCTGCCCTTTCTGATCTCTGCGGTTATCTTAGGGCCTTTCGTATAATTAAGCTCCATCTGTCTCTCGCACCAATACTGCGCAGCGACGTCCGTTGCCCTTATACTGGTCTTGTGCAATTTTTCCAATGCGTTCAATAATATCAGCCCGCCTACTTGTCTTCACAGCAAATGCTCAGCGATCATCTCAGTCATCACAGATACTTTTTTCATGCAATATCTATTAATCCTTTCCATGTTTGCATTTGCCGCATAAACCGGTTTATCAGAAAGGCTTAAAAAGATGGGAAACGCTATATCCGTATGGCAGGCATGCAAGTCTTCGGTGACAATAATAACCCGTTGCAGGGAACCGCTGACGCGAACACCGCCAAGCCGCAGGGGGACATTGGAATTGCCGGCCCTTTGGCTTTTTGGATAATAATGCTTCTGTTAGGATTGGCGTTCTTGATACTTTTCCCAGCCGGGAGGGCGAACGCATCGGGGAGCACACGCTTTATCCTGTATGATATAGGCCCATACATAATCGACATGCCTCGCGCGATAATATTTCCATTGATCGTAGCGCTGTGGATAGGCATGCGCACAGGAGCAAATACACAGAACATAAGGAAGGCCATAGACGTTGGCGTCATAAATGCAGTTTATACGAGCGTGGTGTATGCCATAAGCATATTCATAATATACCTGATAGCGGTATATTCGTCGGTTGAATTGCTTAAGTCCCTTCCTACCGACACATTCGTAGTTTACCTTGTGATCATACCTGTGGCCACATTGCTCATACTGACGCCATTGATAGGATTACTAAGGAGGGCTAGGAGCCAGGCATAGTATAGGAAGCGAAATGCATTGCGAAGGCTCTATTTAGGCTTTATTGCGCTGACTATCTTTATTATGTCGTTGTCCTGCAGTACATAATCCTTAGCCAGCCTCCTCTTAGTTATTGCATCTATCGCGTACAGCATATTCTTCGCTATGTCGGTATGTATCTTCCTTGCCAGGTCCATCGCAGTAGATCCTTTTTTTATCAGTATTGCGTCAGGTAGTATGTTTCCAAAGTGGTCGGTATATTTATTTTCGTCTTCCACAGGATACACCACTATATTGTTTAGCATGCTGAATGCAGAG
>DAHWIS010000026.1 GCA_027344745.1 Microcaldota archaeon
ATTTTAAAACATTGCTGCGCATATAATGTATGGCACGCGTAAATGCAGGAAAAGGCAGCGGGTATGCATACACGCCTATAATAATATTGGCGATGACGATACTGCTCGCGGTAGTCATAATGTATGCATTTATATACATAAATCAGGCGCACTCGCAGCTTGGTGCTGCTTTGAATTCTACCCGTATAATATATAGGCCTTATGGGAATGCATCGATATCCGCTTCCCTGTTCATAGGTACTTTTTTTTACTACAATCTTTCTTTGAGCATCAACGGCACTGGCGTGCACAATACGTTTGGCATTTCAAACCCCCCGATTCCATACAATGCCTTAACGCATAATGCTACGCTTCCTGCTTTTTTATCACAGGAGCGCACCTTTGTCTTTACTGGATTAAAGCCGTATTCCGCTTATAGGATATCCCTCCATGGCACAACGGGCCCCCTGTGTTATCCCGGAAAAATATGTGCGTATGCGACATCGAGCTTTATATTGCTTGTCAATAAAACAATAATCGTAGATACGGGTGCTAACGGAACTACGGTAGAAGCAACCTTGTATGGACAGGCGGTATGATGGCAAGGCCAAGGCGCACATGGAACATTAGGGAGGACAGGGCCTTCATCGTAGCAAACCTTGCGATAGCCATACTTATCGTGCTGCTGGTGCTGTCCAGTATGCATCTGCACTTTGGAGGTAATGCCGCAGGGGTTACGCAAACCAGCGCGCCGGTGTATTCGGATAGGGCAACTTTGAAGAACCTTACGTATGAGACCCTTACCAACATAAAAACAGGCAGATTTTACAGGACTCTAGAAGTGTACGGGATACACAGCATTACAATCAACTTGTCAAAGAGCAACGCAGCCCCCGGAAACAACATAACTCTGCGCATACTATACAACGGCACCTTCAATTTTGGCGTTTACAACGTGAGCGCGTTCCTGAACAATGTCATACAGCTGAACTATTTCGGCTTTTACCAGAGGGGTGCAAAAGACATGCTCGTCTACAACAACAAGCCCAATGTCACTGATTATTTTATCGTATCCAAGAACCCTTACATAACTACGCCATTGGGATACAGCGCCAATAATTATACAGAAACGATAGTCAACGTGACACCCACCGTGAACGCGTCTGGGAAAGATTGGCTGTTCTGCGGGGGAACGTTCCTTATATACAAGAATTATACGGATTGGCCGGATGTGTTCAACCGCCTTACATATAATAGGACGGACTTAAGCAACTCGTCGATAATCAATTACATATCAGGTACATGTAAAGAATTGGTAGTTTCATGAAGTCCGGCAAAACTGGGATGATTTTCGGGATAAGGCGCTCCTATCTTGTTTATGGAGTGCTTTTTCTGATACTGCTTAATGCGGCACATTATGGATTCACGCACTACGAGGGGCCCAGCCTGTACGGAGACGATCCAAACTACCTTTACCTGGCCAGCTCCGTAGTCAACGGGAACTACCGCCTTAGCCCGGGGTATATCTTCTCGTTGAGGCTGATGCAGTTCGGACCTATAGCCCTGTTTTACAAACTCTTCGGAGTCACTACGCTCACCTCTTCGCTGTGGGACATATTTTCTTATCTTGGCATAATAGTGGTGGTATTTTACCTCGTGAAGCTTTTCTATAACGACAAAGCCGCACTCGTGAGCGCTTTCGTAGCCAGCATATTCCCTTTGCTGACAAAGTTTGGCGTCACCGTAGGAGAGGACCCCGCATTGTGCTTCGTAGGCTCGCTGGCGATACTGCTTTTCATCTATGGGGAAAAATTCGAACAGAGGAAATATTTCTTCGCGAGCGGGGTGCTGTTGGTGGCTTCATGGTTGATAAGTTATGAGGCAGGGGTAGTAATAGCTTTTCTAGGATTTTATATCATGATAAGATTGTTGACAAAAAAACTGACCGTCAACCGAATAAGCATAATGTTCATTTATGGGATAGCAATAGCATTTCTTATAACATTCGTATTCAGCGCATGGAATGCAGGTTTGCCATTCATAACAGTAACCAGGAATCTAGGATTCTATAGCGCAGTAGGTGCCAGGATAGGGGGATTGCCAACCATACCAAGCACAAACGTGAACCTTGGCTTTTATCCCAGCATGATGTTCCCTTATTCATTCATTCAAACGATATTGCATAGCAACCTATCCAATATATTCAGCAATATCTTTGCTTCAATATACAGGATGCCTGCAGATTCGGATTATGGCCTGTATTTTTACCTTGTGATACCCATACTGGCATTGTTTTTGATATTCAGGGAAAAAAGGGTCATCTTCATCGCGTTCTGGTTCCTGTTCATGCTTTTGTTTATGGAATTCGGGCCGATGCATATAGGGCTGAGCCTGAATCCGCTGCATATCACATATATACCCGCATATAGGCTAGGCAGATTCTTGATGGTCATGAGCGTCCCTCTTTGCGCCGTAATAGGCATAGGCCTGACCAAGCTGATAGAGGTCAGAGACAAGCGCATACTCGCAATCGATGCCATAATACTGTTTGCGATATTGGGCGTGCTTTATACGCAAAACCTTACGATATCGTATTTCTGGTATTATTGGGATATTTATCCGCAGAGCCTTGCGATGCAGCCTGCAAATTACCTAAGGTATAACAGCACGGTGAACCATAACGCTACGATATACGTCGATGCGCTTTACGGGGTTGCTTCGCTCTCTTATACCGGCTCCGAATTCCCGTCTTACATTGGTGACCCGTCCACCAATCTTGTAAATTCGCAGGTAAACAACAAAACAAACTGCAGCGTATTCATACCTGGAAGCTATGCAGTCTGGTCTGGCCCGCCGCTGTGCTCTGACTGGGTAAACATATTCAATGAGACTCCGCCAAAAGGCATTCCGCAATTCTTCATAAAGAATGAAGGCTGGGAGCTGCCGGACAAACCTACAAATATATACTATATAAAATGATAATATGCAGGATGGATATTTTTCGGTATTCGCAGTGCTTGCAATGGCGCTGGCGTTTGCGGCTTTACAGGGCACAGTTTTTGGCGCTTCGCAAGGAGCCTGCAGTTTGAATATTGGTGCCGCAGGCTCTAACGGCTCCGTCCACTACAATACTAATTGCAACTCGATGTCGCTCGGCTTCTCCGACGTGTACAATTCGAGCTTTTACTGCGGCCGGGGCGAGATTGTCGGAAACGTCACTTTCGGGCAGAACACGTACAACAATACGCTATACAACTGCACGTTTGCAGACTCGCGCATATTAAGCTTTAGGAACGCTTCAAACAACCTTGCAAGCCCGTACGGAAATTATTCGCTCGGCTTCTATGGCAACAGATCCAACATAGCGATAGGATATTTCTTCAACTTCGTATCGTTGAACAGGTCCGGATTTCCAGCCCCAGAAGGATTCATAGGCATCGTGCCATACAGTATAGCGTCGAAAGACAGAGTGACAGTGGCACTGCAAAACCTTAATTTCAGCATGGTAAAAAACATATCAGAAGTGTATGGCATTGCACTGCCGCGGTTCGGCATTATAACGCCGATGGGCATCGGCAATTCCGGTACGCATTTCCTTCTTGATGTTAGACAGGTATACAAGAATAGAATCTTGAATTTCAGCCCGTATTGGATAGTAGTGCCGTTCTGGGGGCACGACATACTTTCATTCAAGGTTTTCAACATAACCGGCAATATGAACTATACGCCGACGTACATAGCCCCGAATATGTTGGAGGACGTGCAGCTTCCCGACAATACGAATATCTATTGGAACTACACCGTAGTGAAATACAGCCATGCTGCCAATATGACCGCTTACCTATGGAGCGGATACCAGGTAGATCCAAATGGCAGTATAATAGACACGGTGCACAACATTACAAATGGGACCATACACTTCGACAGGGGGGTACAACGCCCGGGCATACACGAGACCATAGGCGTGCTCAAATCCCCCCAGGCAAATGAACAGGACAATTCCACTACCGAAACGTATTCGGTAGGCATATCATACTGCACACAGAACGAAATACCGATAATAATACCCGGATATTATACGCTGGCGTATGGCAGCCTCCACCTGCTCAGCACATTCACCCCGTCAACAAGTACGTGTGAAAACGCGCTTACGATATATGCGCATGGCGTCACGTTGGACTGCAGGGGAGGGCGGATAAATTCCACCAACCAGAGCATACTGGGCATAGGGTCTAACAACCTCACTATAGAAAACTGCAACATACACGGAAACGGGCTTATGTTGAAAAATGCCGAAAACGTGGCCCTGCTGAACAGCTCCGTATACGCCAACACATTTGCAGACACTGCGATATATGCAAACTATTCGAGCCTGAAGCTGTATAACGATTCATTCTACGGCTATCGTAGGGCAAGCGCCATAATGAACGCAAACTCAAACATCACATATGAAGGAGTAGCCTTTTACAACAATACATATACACAACCAAATAAAACGCACGCGCCTTCATCCAATGCGTCCAATTCCACTTCTATTTCCCAGGGCACGGTCGCACATATTGAGCCTTATTACCTGATAATGTTATTAGTAGCATTCATAATGGCCATCGTATTGCTCTATATCCTAGTTTCTAGAAGCAGGCTTGGCAGGGCATAGCCTAGAGCTTATACCCTATCTTCTTCAGGAATTCCCTCCTTTCTTTCTTGTCGGAATCCGCCTCTATGCCCTTTGCCTCGCTTCCATCCACTACGCTTATTATCGCCTTGCCTTGATTGGTGATTCCAACTATAACCTGCACCGGATTCGCTGTCGCACAGAGAATCCTGGACACCTCCGGCACGTGCTTTATCGCGTTAGCCACATTTATGGGGAACGCCCCCCTGAACAGTATTATGAACGAATGTCCAGCCGCTATTGCGAATGCATTCTTCTTTGCGAGCTCCTCCAATTCATGATCGTTGCCTTCGCCCCTGACAAGCCCCGGGCCGCTTGCTTCGACGAACCCTATGCCGAATTTGATCGCGGGGCAGGAGTTCATCATCGCTTCGTATAGGTCCTCGGTTGTCTTGATAAAACCTGCATGTCCCACGATGCATTGCATGTCGTCTTCTTTTTCTATGTCAACTATAGTAAATTCCATCGTACCACAGAATATTTTCAGATTTAACTAATAAATATCTGAGGATATCTTAAGGACCGCGATCTCCTCGAAGAAAAAGTATTCTTTTGCGACAACCTCGGCTTTGAGGCGTTTGACGTCTTCTTCATAATTGTTTATCGAGCTTTCCAATAGCAGTACTGTGTGTTTTCGCTCTGCAAACTTTGGATACGCATGCAGGAATTTCTCTATAATCTCGCGGCCGCCTTTGCCTCCGTCCAAAGCAATATCTTTTTCCGGCGCTTTCTTCGAATCCAGATATGGGGGATTGAATATTATCGTATTGAATTTTCCATCGATGCCGTCGAACATGTCTGTTTTTACGAAGGTGCCATAAACACCGTTGAGCTTTGCGTTCTCTTTTGCGCACCTTATTGCCTTATCGCTTATGTCCGTGAACGTGACATCGCATCCTTTAAGCGCGGCGGCTATCCCGTTTATTCCGGATCCGGTACCCATGTCCAGCACCTTCCCAAACGCGAATCTTTCCACCTGTTCTGCCAGAAGGTATGAATCCTCCATAGGATAATATACCGAATCGCAAGTTTTTATCTTTATATTTTTCAGCATATGGATTATGAAAGGTTTTAGAATTAATATGCTTTTGTAATGGAAAAATTGGAAAAAAGGAAGGGAAAAAGAAAAAAAGAAAATAAAACGGTTTGGCGCTTCGGTGCATCATTTTCCAGATATTGCATAGCTTATGGAATCGCTTGCTATGCTTATGTTTATGGCGTATGTCCTTTTTTCTCCGGCGGTTGCAAGGCTTTCGGAAAGTTTCCTCAGGTCTATTATATCTGACGTTATTTTTGCGAGTTCACCCGAAAATTTCGCGTCGGATTCCTTGATTTCCTTGCCTTCCACCATGAGGTCAATGCTGTATCTGATGTTTGCATCCTCTGTCAGTGCTTCTATGCATCCATAGAGTTTGTTTTTGCGATACTTCTCAGTGCGCGTGCACTTCATTCTATTACCCCAGAATCAGTGCCTGCTGTTGCAAGCCTAGCCTGTTTTTATGGCGCTGGCAGATGCGCATCTTTTGCGTATTTTTATTGCAGTAAAACTATTTATATATTACTATATGAATATATACTAAAGGAAACCTTTTTATATTTTAAGGTTCAATATATTATCGCCGGTTTGGCAACCCCAGAAACGGTGCCTGTGCTTTGCACAGGCCTTTCTTTTGCAAATCTTAACCTCTGCGGAACGCAGAGCAGCGCAAGATATATAAAAGTATCATCGCTTATAATAATGTCAAACGGTAATAGGAGCAAGGAAACGCCCGATCCCATTCCGAACTCGGAAGCTAAGCTTGCTAACGATGCGTGGTACTGCCTTCGGGCGGAAGACCGCATTGCTGTTTGGCACTTTTTACTTTTTATTTGGTGGATTTAATGAAAGGCATATACTCTGTATCATTGGCTTTCTTTGCCCTGGTGGCATTCCTAATAGTTCCGTCGTATGCGTTTGCATCCGGAATTGGCAGTTCGAGCATACAGTTAACCCAGAACGGCGCCAATCTTAGCGTTGGAGGTTCCGCTTCGGTAGGATATACCGTGAAATTGGTGAGCGGGACGCCCTGGGGAACTACGCTTAATATAGTGAACAAGAATCAGCTCCTTGCGGATGGAATAACCTTAACTTTGTCAAACAGCTATGGCGACCCGACGTATACCGGGACCATGGGCATATCCGCTTCATCGTCTGCAAAACCGGGAAAATATAGCGTCGCATTGAATGCGACTGGGGATGACCCTTCAAGTTCAAATGCCGTCCTGAACCTTACAGTATTCGGCAAGACATCCAATGCCACTACCGCAACTACCACGATTTCGCAGGCGCCTGCTGCTTTTAGCCTGTTTAACTCTTCGACAACCGATATAAATGCGACTAAAGGCGGTTTCGTGTCTGCAAAGGCATTCGACGGAGTCGCAATAAACGTGACCATACCAGCCAATACATTTGCAAACGTGAGCGGCACTCTTTTGAGCAGATACAACTTCACGCTTGCGATATTCACAGTAAGCAATCTTGCATTGCCACCTAACGAATCCAATTATACTATGGCATATGCGTTCGCATATGAGGTAAACGGAAGGATAACTCCGGCAATAAGCTTTGTCAATAGGCTGGGAAAGAACCAGCCAGTTATAACGACAGCTGCATATCCTCAGACATGGGGATCGTGGACATATTTTGGAGGCAGCCTTAGCGCAAACGGCACTACATATACCGGAGGAGCGTATAAGTTTAAGGATGCTTGGACGTACAATGCTACGGCGAAGACGATATCGAACGACCAGTTTTTCAAGCCGGTCATGTGGGTGTTCACATTTGCGCCTGCGGCAAATGTATCTTCGACTACGGCGCCAAGCACTACAACAACCGCGCCTACTACTGTGCCATATACTGCGCCTTCCACATCAAAACCGCCTTATGCAGCCATTGCAGTTGTTGTCATTATATTAGTGCTGATAGCGGCATTCTTCGCTTTTAGGAAGAAGTGATATTATGGCAGGCGCACTGAAAAAGGCTTT
>DAHWIS010000029.1 GCA_027344745.1 Microcaldota archaeon
CAATAGTCCAGGCTGCAAGAGTTTCATACGGCAGCGGGACGAAATCGGTGCATGACGATGTGGGACTGATAAGCTATCTGTTGCGGCACGAGCATACCACGCCGTTTGAGATGGTAGAATTAAAGTTCATCGCAAGAATGCCCATTTTCGTGGCGCGCCAATGGGTAAGGCACAGAACCGCGAGCATAAACGAATATTCGGCAAGGTATTCGATAGTAAAGGACGAATACTACCTGCCGAGCATGGAGATGATGCAGGCGCAGTCGACTTCGAACAAACAGGGCAGAGAGGAGGGCAAGCTTTCAAAGGAGGTGCGCGAGGATTTCATAAAAAAGATAGAAGAAAAGTCTGACAATGCGTATGCATTGTATACGGAAATGATAAATGCAGGAGTGGCAAGGGAACTTGCAAGGATGGTTCTTCCCATAAATTTTTATACCGAATGGTACTGGAAAAGCAACCTGCACAACACATTCCATTTTCTGGCATTGAGGCTTGACCCGCACGCGCAATGGGAGACAAGGCAGTATGCAGTAGCCATGGCAAACATTGTGAAGTCGGTAGCCCCAATAGCATATTCGGCATTCGATAATTTTCTGCTTTCGAGCGTCAAGCTCTCTAAAAAGGAACAATGCGCAATAGACCTGATTATAAACGGCGTAGAGATTCCCGAGGCATGCAAAATGGCAAAACTGCCATTAAGGAAAGAGGACGGCAAGCAGATAAAGGCCGGCGAAGGCCCCGAGTTTTTGGAAAAACTGGAAAGAATAAAGAGGAATGCCAGAGGCCCTTCCCAACAGGAAGGAGAAAGCGTTTAGACTCTTCCAATGCTTTCTTGTAATGTTTTTTCAACCGCCGCTTTCATCTTTTTTGACGAACAATTCGGTGTATTCTATCAGGGCGTTCAATGCGCTTTCCAACATCCCAAATCTTTTCGAAACCATTTTCAGGAACCTGATATTTCTCCCGTTTATGCCCTTGGACAATGCGATCAACGGCGGGTAGAGCAGCACCATGATTACAAGGTTTATCGCCATCGTTGCAATGCTTTCATGCAGCGCATACGATACGATGGACATGGCTGTGAATATTATCACGGCAGGCACGGTTATCCTGGCAAGGCTCTTCCATTTTTGGGTTATGGAGAACTGCTTTGACAGCGCTTTTATGTAAAGCGCATCGAGTATCAGCGGCCCGGCGATGAACAGGGCTATCAACGCTCCGAATACTTTTATATACGGTATCAGTATCAGCATCGCAACTGTCTCGGCGATTACCGTGCCCCCCTGATACACCATGAATCTCTTGGTGTCTCCAAAGCTTATTATGAGCGTTCCCGCAAAGCTGCCTATGGTGCCTATTGTGAGCCCTACTATTATTATCGAGAAGTAGAGTGGCGCGCCCGCATACGCGCTGGAGAACAATATATGCGTCAAAGGCCTGGCTACGGAAATCAGATAGGCTGCAAGGGGAAGCAACAGCAACAGCATGTAGTATATGCTGTTGTTGAATATGCCGTCAATCCTCTTGGAAAGGTGCTCGTTCTTGAATGCGGAGGCGAAAGCCGGAAGGAGTATGAATGTAGTAGATGTAAGAAGGACCTCTACGAGCCTCCCGAGCTTGAACGCCGCACCGTAGCTGCCGACCATGGATGCGCCTGCGAATATACCGAGAACCGCTATCGCAAGGCTCGTGGTTCCAACCGCTGAGATATTCGATACTATTAAAGGCGCGGAGAACGCAGTAAGCTCGCGTATGCCATCAATCTTCGGCTTCATTACCCTGTATACTATGCTCCTTTCCAGATATAATATCGACATGCCAGAGCCTATAACCAGGCTTATCGCTACTCCCAGCACGGCCCCAAATATGCCATATCCAAAGAGCACCAGCAGCATTACGATGGCTGCCTGCGACACCCCATAGATTATATTGCTGAATGCGGCTTCTTTTATTTTGTTAAGACCAACGAGTGCCGCTATTGTAACATTGAACAGCACGGTCAGCAACACAGTGGCCGACGCAACAACTAACGAATCCGTCATGCCGGGATTATGGTATACATGCGTTGCAACCGGCCCGCTCGCCACGACGCCTATTACCGTTATTATGAACGCTATTGCGAGTGCAACGAAGTAACCGTTGTTCACGAGCTCGAGTATGCGCTCGCTCCCATATCTAAATTCAGGTATCCTCTTTCTTAGGGCTGTGCCTATGCCGAAGTTGCCCCCCATCCCTAAAATAGTCGAGAAAGCTATGATTATCGTATACGTGCCGTAATCCGCAGGCTTAAGGAACCTTGTCAGGAATATAAGCAAAATCGCGGTTATAATCGAGGTTATTATTTTGCTTGATACGAATATACCGCCCCCTCGGGCGGCGCTGGCGCCCAGTTCCTCGGCCTCGTCGCTTCCGGTTCTTTCATCTAATGGCATCCAATCCCTCGAATATACTGGCGGTCTAATGCATATATCTAATGGGCATACACTTATTTGTTTTTGTATTTCCGTAAATGTGTTTATCAATAGAATATTTATGAATTGCACTCCATTTATAATAGCTGTTTAATGGTGAATAAAATGAGCGTCATAGATGTAACTGCCCAAAATTTTGAAGATGAAGTATTGAAATCCGATATTCCCGTAATAGTCGATATCTGGGCCGAATGGTGCGGCCCATGCAGGATGTTTTCCCCTATAATAGACGAAGTTTCTGAAGATTATCAAGGTAAAATAAAGTTCGCAAAGCTCAACGCAGACGACAACGAAGAGATTGCTGCCAAATACAATATAATGAGCATACCTACCGTGCTCTTAATCGAAAAAGGCAAGGTAAAGGCCATGAACGTCGGAGCGGTTCCAAAAGAGACCTTCAAGAAATGGCTGGACAAGAACATGTGACTGCGGAACAGGCGTTCCGCACCTGCGTGCAGCATGTTGCTGCATCATTATTCTTTCATTATCGATGCATCGATGCGCATAGAAAGTAATAAAATATTACATTCTTCTTATATGATAGCTGATTTATGAATGTTTACAGGTAATGCTATGGCCGACATACCCTTCCCCAGAGGCGTAAGAGACCTAATGCCTAACGAGGCGCTCTTCAGGGCGGAGATGATAAGGAAGATGGAATCAATATTCCAAAGCTTCGGCTTCCTGACGATATTGACGCCATCTATAGAATCCCTAGACATACTTAAGGCAAAGGACGCCATAGGCGAGGACACCAAGCTCATATACGAGATGAAAGATGAGAATATCGGCCTCAGATACGATCAGACCGTGCCATTGGCAAGGTATTTCGTCATGCACTCCAACATGCCGCTGCCTTTCAAGAGATACGTGATAGGCCAGTCGTGGAGAATGGATGAGCCGCAGCGGTTAAGATACCGGGAGTTCACTCAGGCGGACGTGGACATAATAGGCGGCGATGCGTCGAAATGCGACTCCGAAACGATAGCGTGCCTTTCGAAGGTTCTGGACGCATTTGAATTCAAATACAAGGTGATGATAAACAACCGAATGCTTATAGATGATGTGCTGGAATCGTTCGGGGTGTCAAAGCAGACCGCAATACAGGTTATGAGAGCTGTTGACAAACTTGACAAGATAGGCATCGACGGAGTATCGGGCCTTCTGGCAAAGGCAGGACTTTCAGAGGAGCAGATAGGCAGGGTGAATGAGCTCGTAAGCACGAAGGGCACAAACGAAGAAAAACTTGATTATGCGCTAGGCATATCCAAGGATTCAAATGCGATAGCAGAACTTAGGGAAACGCTCTCGATGCTCAAAGAATACCACATTAGGGGCGAGATAGTTGTTGATTTCTCAACGATGAGAGGATTAGATTATTATACTGGAACAGTTTTTGAATTCAAGACCGAAAACGAAAGCCAGTCCATGGGCGGAGGGGGAAGGTACGATAATTTAACGAGCCTTTATGGCGGGAAGCAGCTGCCTGCTGTTGGCGGATCGCTCGGGGTAGACAGGCTTTTGGACATGATGGGGTTTTCTCAGTCGCCAAAGGTCACATTTGCGAAAGCTTTTGTAGCATACATAAAAAAAGAGAACTACGCATATGCATTGAACGTCGCAAACATACTCAGGGCAAGCGGCATTCCCACGGATTTGAACAACGCTTCAAGAAGCATTTCGAACCAACTCGCATATGCAAACTCGCTGAAGATTCCCTATTCCGTAATAGTGGGCGCATCGGAGGAAAAAGAGGCGAAGGCGAAACTCAGGAATATGCTATCAGGGGAAGAGGTCATGATGGATCTGGACGAACTCGTAAAGGTTTTAACTGATAAAAAATAGTGTATTACAATGGCGAAATCGGAAGTCGATCAGATAACTGAAGAAAAGATAGCTAAGGGCGGCGTGCTCGTGAAATTTTATTTTGACATGCAGCACAAAGAAAAGGAGAAGCTCCAGCCCCTAATGGCAGACCTTATAAACGAAAGGCTCATGAAGGAGAAGGGCGTGATATATTGCTATGGCGCAATAGAAGAGCCAATGTTGGTGAAGGACGTATACAGCACTAGCGCGACGGTTACGGTGCTATTCGACAGCTTCCTTTCGATAATAAACGTGGCGTTCAATTACGCCCCGGCCGGCGTAGAGATAATAAAGCCGACAAAGGAGATGACATTCAGGATATTCGACCTGCATTCTATACTCATGGATCTGTCCCAGCTTTCGGTAACATATTCAAGGTACATGCTGGAGCACGTTTTGAAGGGAGAAGACCTGGAAACGGTATCTAAGGCGTTGGAAGGCAGGGCCGAACTGGGTAAGAAGCTGCTAGAGAAAAAAGAGGCAGGCCAGAGCGATCCTCAAATCCCTAAATAAACCAGCGGCACAACAAGGTAGGTAATAAGGGCGAGAGCCATTGCCCCTAGGCTTAGATTTCTGTAAAGCTTAAATTTTGATTTGTCAGGCTTCTTCGAAAGCTGCATTATCGATACGTAAAGGAGCATGGCATCAACTGCCGCTATGGGCATCAGGTAAGCAAGGTTGAACGCAAACGGCATCAGGAAGAAGAACATAAAGAGGCTGACCCCTATTGCTTCTATGTAAAGCAGGAATGCCAGATAAGCGGACATCCTCCCCCCTACATAATACACTAGGTTTTTTATCCTTCTCGCCTTGAAGTCGCCCTTGAAATCGCGTATCATCCCGTGTATCTCCCTTGCCAATCCGCTAAGGAATATCACTATGCTTATGAGGATTATATTGGCGTTGGGCGCATTTGAAACTACATAATTCCCATAAATGAACGGTATTACCATAGTGAACGCTATGTATATGTTTCCAACGAGCAGGATCTCCTTGAGCCTGTAGCTGTAAAGGTATGCAAAAACTGCGAAAACAAGCACAATGACGAACGAATATACGTTTATCAAAGCACTTGCAGCTATGCCTATAAAGAAGCACAAGGCGGTTACTAGCATCGCATTGCTTTTAGTGAGCGAGCCGTTCACCAAAGGGCGGTCGTTCTTCTTATTTTTCTTATCTACATCGACATCGAAGTAATCGTTTATGGCAAAGGAACCCATGCTTACGAGTATTGGTGGAATAAGTGCAAGTATGAAAACAGGAAGCAGAGGCAATCTGCCTGCTATGAGTTCAGCTGCAACTACTGCTATTGCTAGCATTATGCTATGCTCTATGCGCGTCAATCTAAGTAAAGCTGCAAACCTGCCCATGATTATCTTTCTCATGCAAATAAGCAACTAATAAATAAATGTCTTTTTATATAAATATGAGCATATGCCCCAAAAAGGTATGAGGCCCCCGTCGGCCATGGAATTGCTTTCCACCTATTCGTGGGCATTGCTAATAATAGCGCTTTTTGTGAGCACCGTATTCCTGCTTTCGGGTTCAAAGCCTCCGTCGAGCTATCTCTCGTCATCATGCAACATAGAGCCGTTGCTGCCCTGCGCACAGACGCTTCTTACGCGGTATGGCGGATCAAGCAGTCCGATACACTTCATCGTGGCGTTTACCAATGAACTAGGAGTGCCGATAAGCTTTGCGTCCAACTCCATAAACGTCACTACTACCGGCATCGGCGTTTCAGGCACGGAACATTCGTTAGGAAGCTGCACTCCGAGTTATGCGACCGTAGGCGCGCACATATTATGCACTACCAACATTACGGGCACGCTTCAGCCACCGCTGGGCTCTCAAACCAGCGCTACGTTCGTCATATCCTACGACATATGCAAAAACCCCTCCAGCTGTACATCTGGTTATAAATCCACAGGGGTTTCAGTACAGTCAGCGTCGCCCCCAAGCAAAGGCATATTCAAGATATCCATAGATACCGTGCCCGGCAACGGCGGCATAGTAATCAACGGTGTAAAATACCTAAACGGCACAGCGGTAATACTGCCCATAGCCAAATATCAGGTATACTCAGATGCGCCAAAGGGCTAT
>DAHWIS010000024.1 GCA_027344745.1 Microcaldota archaeon
CCGATATAAAGCTAGAGATATCCAATAGGGAGGATCCTGCTGCGCCTACCGCTAAAAATTCGGAGGTGGTGGCGCTGCTTTCGGAAAAAATAAAGGAATTAAGAGGCATTGAGCCGAAATTCGCCGGCATCGGAGGCGGCACGGTGGCAAAATACTTCAGGGACATCGGCATGCCTGCAGCAGTGTGGAGCACATGTGATGACATAGCGCATGTGCCAAACGAATATTGCAAGATAAGCGATATGGTAAACGACGCAAAGGTTTTAGCATCGTTATTCCTATAACTGTATTTTGCCATGCTATATCCTGCCCTTGGATTCTCCTGTAGCCAATGCCCTTGCCACTATATGGGACGCCCTTACGGCATCGAAAAGCATTGCGGATATGTTTTCCATTCCCCCGGCGACTCTGCCCTGGATGTAAAAAGAGCCGAATCTGCGCGGCGTATTTTTTGCAAACTCCTTTATGATCTTTATTTGGCTATTGCGATCCAGTCCGTTTGACGTCGAAAATTTTTTAACAGCCCCTACAAGTTTCATCACTTTCGGTTTCTTCCTTGTGACTATAAACACGTTGACATTCAGCTTCTTCTCTAATTCGTTGACGTCTACCACATTCAATCCTGCTATTGCGATTCCGTTCAACGCTATCGCTTTTATCTGCGTTTTGAATCTAGAACCAGCTATCATGCGCAGTATCTTTTTGGTGCCATCGCACCCGTTTACTGCCACACGTGTGGAAAGAGCGCCCTCTATTACGCCGCTCCTGATTATTATTCCGAATACTACTGCGTCCTTATTGCCTATCGGCCCGCTTGTGATGCCTATGACCCGTATGCCCTCCTTCATAAAATCAGAACGGATTGTTTAGAATCGGATTTCTGGAAGCATAAAGAAATTACGATACATCGATGTTCGCTTCCTTGTAACCTATATTTATAAGGGTCTTCTTTACTTTGTCTTTATGTGCTCCCTGAAGCTCTATAACCTCGTCTTTATGGGTTCCCCCACACGCAAGCGTGCGCTTAAGGTCCTTTGTTATGTTTTCTATATCGTCGGGCGTTATGCCTTCAATTATAGTAACTATCTTGTTGAATTTGGCCTTCTTCGTATAGACTTTTATCCTGTTTTCTGTTTCTTTGTCTAAAACATCACAAACGCATATCTCTCTAGGCAGCCCGCATTTTGGGCAGATTTCTGTCATTTACCCAATGCACCTCTTTCATTAAGGATAGTATTTATCCTAGCTATGGTCTTCTTTATATCCTTGGTCTTAACGACTTTGCTGGCAACTCCAGTCGATGCGACCTTTCTTTTTTCTATGGCTAGCTCTATCCTCAACTCGTCAAGTTTTGACTTCAGGTTATCGCTTGTCAATGCTCGCATGTCTTTTGCATTAATAATAAGCACCTCCACTACCTTCTGAACTTAAAGATATAAAAACATTGTCCTAACCGAATTTTACGGCATTGACAATGCAAGATCAAGGTGTCTCGCTTGAAAAACGTGCCGTAATGTCAGACTATCAATTGCAATTTACTGCGTTATCGAAATATCCCCGCCGATATTAAATACTTTTAGTCAGATTTGAAATAGATTCAATGGAACTAATAAAATCAAAGTTCGGATTCAACGAGACAATGAATGCATTGGAAGACGCTGTAAAGACCAACAATCTCGTGATAGTCTCCAAAATAGACGCACAGGCAAACCTGAAAAAGATAGGTATGGACATACGGGGCAATGCGATACTTGAAGTATTTTCTCCCAATTACGCAAAAATGCTTTTCGATGCAAATATAAAAGCTGGGATAGAGCCTCCATTGAGGATATACATATTCGATGATAACGACGGGACGCATGTCGAATATTATAAGCCATCAGAAATATTTTCCAAGTGGAACATAAACGTACTAAACGAACTTGACAGCATATTCAATAAAATAATGGATGCCATTAGGACGGCAGATTAAAGCAGATACTATTTTGCAGCAATGCATACGTAACCGGACGGCGGCATCGCAATTTGGTTTGTCATGCAAACCTTTTTAAATTTTCATTATATAAATAA
>DAHWIS010000025.1 GCA_027344745.1 Microcaldota archaeon
GCAAGCGAAATCAAAGTGGGCCAATCCCTAATGTCGTACAATCTTAAGAACAAGAGCGCTGCGCCTACCGTCGTTACTGGGGTAAAGTCTTTCAATGTAACCCAGACCTATATAATAAATAATAATCTCACTATCGACGCGTCAGAAACGCTGCTTGTAAACGGCAATTTCTCGACAGCTGCAAACCTGAAAATAGGGGATTACCTGTTCAATCCGCTATCAGGCCAAAACATCAAGGTAGTCTCATTAAACATCGTGAATTCGTCCTCGCGCGTCTACGACATCAACACCGCACCCATAGACGCATACATAGCAAACGGGTACATGATAACATGATATTCGAAAAAGGGTTTTATTATGGTCAATAATCCAGAATCTGGCAATCAACAGAATCCTGATACCGATAATATGCAAAAAAGTGCCGGAGAATCAACGCCTGTCACATCGCAGCAAACAGATATCATATCTACTCCGGTCTCTGAAAACAATTACGAACCGCAGCATCGTGCTTTCGGTAAGCATGTAATTATAGTTATCGTTATTGTCGCATTGCTGGTAACCGCAATATATTTTGTACATACTAAAGGCAACGCCAATGTCGCTACGATCACCATTGTAACGAGCAGCGTTTCTCCATATGTGAACTATTCTGCCCAGCAAATCGCAGTTTTCGCAAAGATTCTGTCCAAAGCAAATGTAATGTACACTGTGCCAGATAGTGCAGGGTATTCCGAATTCTCGTCTAATACTACCAAAGCGATATTTGGAAATATTGACTATGTTGAATATGGTTATACAAGTTCGTTCGGCCTGCCGTTTACAAATTCTTTTATGAATGTGAGTTATACCCCACCCCTCAATTATTCGTTCATAGTGCCAAGCGGATATTCCAGCGCGTCATATCCTATCGCTGTTGGCGCAATGATATACAAATATAAAAATTACTCGGAGATGCATGCATTTTATAACAAGTCCATAACTACCTTAAAAAGCAGCACCTACTATCTTCTTAAAAACGGCGGACTGTCGGAAAATAAGTCCAGCGGGGGCCAACCTGTCTATCTGACATACAGGCATATAAATGCGACTGGCAGCACCCTCCCTGGAGTTATTACTTCTGTTGCCCCATATTACGGAAGTCTAGAGCTTAGCGGCATAGAACTATTTCACAACGATACGGGCATAGTCGTAATGGCTTACGGGGCGGCCGGTTCCTACAGCGAAAACTACACGATCGCCATAGGGGAGCACATATTTAATCTTGTCATCAATAACAAGGTGTAAGGCAATGAAGACGAAGCGCTATAACGACGGACGTATTCTAATTTATCTGATTGGGGTTGTGCTATTGGCAGCCGTATTCATTTTGTATTCAATACATGCACTGGACATTTTTAACAGCATAGGATCCGGAGGCGCTCTAAATATATCCGCCTATTCAAAACTGAATCTAAACGCTACCGAAGCGGATATCGTAATGAACGCCGAATATACTCCGGTAGTTATGGGTGAAAATTCCATATTTACCGGTATATTAAACAAAGAAGGATATAAATTTTCAATTACGAACGTATTAAATTCATCAAACCAAACGAATTATAGCGTTCCCGCATCGATAATATCTACGGTATACGTAATGCAGAACGCCGGTTCAGCGGCCAATGCGCTACAAAGCCTCATAAACAGCTATAACTCCCAGCAGTCGATATTCAAGGAGGCGTATAACTCCTCAAATTACACATACCGAAACGTCGAAATAAATATAACCTATGTGACATCGATAGCCGTATTGAACTATACGGATTATAATGCGTATCTTAACCGAACCAATAACTCAATTGCTCCTCTTCCAATATACCAGGAAACCGTCTTATTCTACTATCGCAATATTTTATATTCAATAATAATAAACGGATATCTGAAAATACCTAGCGAAAAAACAGGAAGGGCGCTCGCGGCGGAGGCGATCAATAACATCCTGAATAACGAGGGGCAGCTGCATTATACCTGAATTCACCGAATCAATAACAAGAAATCCCGAAACGGAGTAAAGCTTAGCTTTATAATTGTTAAAATGGAAATAGCTATGTGATGACTTATGCGTGCTGAGCTATATGCAATGAAGACGATCTTGAGTGCTGAACAGGGCAAACTGCATGTAAACGGAGTGGGCTTCCTTGTTGGGGTTAGGTGAGTAAATGCCATTGTCGAATGACGCGATTAAGAAAATAGTGCGGGAGAAGTATGGAGCCAGGATAACCGAAGACGCAGTAGAGGAGATTGCAGCCATACTGGAAAAGAAGGCCAAGAACATAGCTTCATATGCCGTCAAGCGCGCCCAGGAGCAGAAACGCAAGACCATAACGGAAGAGGATATAGAAGCATACGAGCTTTCAAATCCGAGGGAATGAGCGGTTTTCATGCCTGAAGGGATAATATCTGTAAGTCCGGAGCGGACTATAAAATTGCAATACGGCGCAGAGGGTAAAGAAGAAACAGTGCTGTGGGAGTACATAAGGCAAGCGCATGCGCTGCAGACGTCCTTCAATGCCGAAGGCGGCATTACCGACCAGAAACTTCTTAATCTCGAGCGGTATGCCATAAGGGACCTCGTCGACGATTTTATAGAGCGCAACGGGATAGACGCGCGCGAAGGCGTATTTGAGGAAGTGAAGTTGGGCAAGCAATGCCCCCATTGCGGCAAGCTCGCCCTTAAAAGGTATGCGCAGGGTTTATCCGAGCCCTCTTCCGTGCCCATAATGCCCATGTATGCCTGCACCGAATGCAAAGGGCAGAGCTACTTTCTTACGGACGAATATCTTGATGTGCTGATTAAGAAGCACAAGGATATGTTCGAACCAGGCGAGTTGGAAGAGCTCTCAAAAAACGAGCAAACATTTATAAAAGAGGTAAAAGAATATATTATAAGGGTCTTTGCGGCTAAGAAGGTCCTCAACATCAAATAGTGATAATATGACAACGCTGATATCCGATTTATATGGAAAGCAGATTATAACCACTTCGGGCAACAAGCTCGGGATGGTGGAAGACATAATACTGGACTTTGAAAGCGGCACTGTAGCCAGCCTGTTGCTTGTAAAGCTGGACGATTTGGTAAAAGGCAAGAACACATCGGAAATGATAAAGAAGAACAGCGTCCACTTCGAACGCGTCAAGAACGTATCCGAAACCATAATAGTGAGCAGCACGATGCCTAAGTAAAGGCTTGGCTGGGCTCAATCTATAATGCGAAAACCTAAAAGAACGGAGAAGTAAAAATTTACAAAATCGATGGCAGAAAGCCCCCAACTGCCGGCAAATGGAGGGGGGAGCGTCAAAACATCTGGAAAATCAATCTGTCGATACCTCCCTTGAAATGTTGGGTCTTTTCTTGAGCATCATCCTTCCCCCGCAGTATGGGCACAGCACGAATTTCTCAAGAGATTTTGATTCTTTTCCGCAACTTGCGCATATATAAGCCATAATATCACTTTAATCGTTTCAAATATTTATCATTTTTGCATCATATCATGCGGAATTCTTTTTTACCCATTTCACGAAATCCGCATGTAGGCTTGATTTTCCGGTGTCTATGACGCGTATCTTCAATGTCGAATTATAATGCTCGTCGTTGAGATCCATGACCTGTTTGTAATCCTTCATTTCGGTGTAATGCACTTCCATCCAGTGTATTGTGCCTGCGAGATAATCGTCGAGTACCTTCCTGCTCATCGGCAAAGATGAAAAACTGAAGAGTATTCCATCGCACCAATAAAGCGGCATGTTGCCCGCAGGCGTTACCCTCTCCCTCAAAAGGTCGTCCATGTCCATCTTCACTATTTCGTGTACGATGATCTGTTGTATCGGCGAATAGGCTATCTTTACCAAGACATCACTTTATGGCTGCTATAAGCCTCCTTGAGGCTTCCCCCTGCGGAGTAGTCATCGTATAAGCTCCTCCTGCGTAGACCCGTTCGCAATGCTTGCACCTCCAGATTCCAGTGCCAAGGCGCTTGACGGCTACCTTTCCGCAATATTCACACTTGTAGCGTGCGATTTTTTGCTTCCTTATCTGGTCGGCGCGCTTCCTTATCCTGGCTCCATATCTAATATTAGCGTTAGCCATAAAAATCACTTCTTATGTTTCTTAAAATGTGACAGAACGTCTTTGTGTTTATCAAATGAAACATCTATAAGCTTATCTATCTCGCTTGTGGAGAAGCTGCCCTTGAGCCCCTTCTGCATGGCCCTTATAACTTCGCCATCAGTCTGTATGGTGAGCCTTGCGTCCATGGCGTTCTCCTCGTTTGCAGTAGTATCGAGCACTATGCTGTTTCCTATCTTTCCAAATGTCGTTGAAGTGACGATGTTCTTTATAGGCAGATCCGCATCTCTGCTTTTGTAATCCGCGGCTCCGTCGCTGTACTTTGGCATGTGCGTGTCGGTCAATGCGGCCATCGCAGCCATAGTGCATGCGTCAAACAGGTTGCCGTCATAATTCAATACATATACATCAACATACACGCTCCAAACCTTTCCTTCTTCTATGAAAAGGCTTGCAAGGTCTACGCTGCCCGCAGCCCTTATCCCCCTATCTACAACCCTTGAGAGTTCTATGGCCTCTGGGCTTGGCGGACCCGTTTCATATTCAACGGCTGCCAAAGGCAGCAGCTCGGCAGACACTATTATATTGCCCTCGTTTGGGGTGTCGCTGTGCGGCTCTTCGGGTACCATCTTCACTCCTGCCAGCACGCGCGTGTTGCCAAGGTCTACCTGCGCCGAGCCTTCTGCCTGCCCTATAATCCCAGTCTTTATATCTATCTTCCTGAAGTCGAACATGCCTCTAGAATCCTCGCGCTCTCCTTTTCCGAGAAGCTCCTTTATATAACTGCTTTTTACAACGCTCAATGCATCCATCTAATCATCCTCTTTTTTATTCTTATAAACGTTCTCAAGCGCTGCCCTCTGTATGCCTGATATCTCCTTTCCTGCATCTATAACCATCTTTATCGCCTCCTTGAACTGCTGTTTGCTAAACCCTCCGTCCATCTGCAATAGCAGTACGTTGCTGTTCCTCGGCGATATTGCCATGGGCATGTCGGCATCCGAATAATTGTCCTCAATCATGTTGACGTCCAATACCACATGCTCGCCAATCCTGCCAGCGCTAACGGCATATACCAAATCCCTCATTTTTACTCCGGCGTTTGCCAGCGCGACCGATGCTGCAGTTATGCCCGCAGCCCTTGTGCCTCCATCGCTCTGAAGTATTTCTATGAACACGTCTATTTCATTGCCCGGGAATTCTTCCAGCATAACAACGTTTTCAAAAACCTCTTTTGTGACCTTTGATATTTCTATCGCCCTTCTGTTTGGCCCGCTCCTGCCATGCCCTTCTATCGAAGAGAACGGCGCCATCGAATACCTGCATTTTATTATCGCCTTTGTGGGATCCGCCATATGCCTTGGCATAGCCTCCTTGGGCCCGTATACCGCCGCAAGAACCTTGTTGTTGCCCCATTCCAGGTACGCAGATCCAGCGGCATTCTTCAGGATTCCCGCGTCTATTTTCAGCGGCCTAAGCTCGGCGAAGTCCCTGCCGTCAAGGCGTTTCCCATTCTTTAAAAGTTCCGGTTTATTCAATGAAGATCCCATCTATTCACCTTTTTGATTCTTTTCCAACATATCCTTTATCCTTTCAGTCAATCCAGATAAGTGCGCCTCCTTTTCTATCTTAAGTATTGCGTCTGTCGCTAGTGCGACATCGCCGCCATCGAGCCATATCAAGCCGTTCTTGCCTACAACCATGCTGCATCCGGTATATTCAGAAATCTGCTTTATCATGGTTTCGGCGCGCCCTATGACTCTGGCTACCTTTACTGGCTTTATCTTTATCATCGTTGCCATTTTTAACGCTTTCGGATGCTCAAGTATCGCAAGGTTCTTGTGCTCTATCTCCTGTATGGTCGCTTCTATGATGTCCCCCTCCTTAAAATCAAGCGTGCTGAATTTTCCCGCTACCACCAATCCCGATATGAATTCGGTCAGGTCTATGCTATAGGTGCTGCCGTTCCTGCCGATCGAAGACACTATGCCTATGACGAGGTCCCCAGTCCTAGGTTTCCATGCGCCTTCCAACGGTATTATGCTGTTCCTTTCGTCATCGTAGAAACCCATAACTGCAGAATGCGTTTTGCCGGCCTCTATGTATGCATTTTCTATGCGCATCTGCCTGTCCAAAACCTTATCCCCCGGCACTACGAAATGTCTCATCTCTTTCCACCCTATCATTCTATTATCTTCGTGACCGCTTTTCCCTGTGTGGCGTTGTTTATCTTGTCGTAGAACTCGTTCTGCATGCCAGCAGGGAATTCTACTACCGCCTTAAGGCTTCCATTTGACAGCCATTCCTCTGATTTAACGCCGAATTGCTTCAGTGTGCCGTAGCACCTGTTGGTCGATTCGGGCGGAATCGTCACCTCTATCTTTATCAGTGCGAATTTTATCGGAAGAAGCATGCTTATCTTTTTTACGACTATGTCCACCTGTTCGTTCGCATTCTTAAAAGGCTCTATCGATACCCTTGCCTCCTTCATCGCGTTTTCCACCCTAAGGGCAGGCGTCGGCGCATTGGTCCTGGGGTCTATCGAATTCCTGGCTATTATGTCTATCACCTGCTTCCTTTTTTCTTCTATGAGCCTGTTGCGCTGCTCCGTGGTTATCGGAACATCCCCTTTCTTCAATATCTGTTCGACAACCTTTGCGAATTCGGCAGTGCCGAAAGCCTTCTTTATCTTGTCCTCGCTTTGCCTCTCCCCCTTCTTTGCATCCTTGAATATCTCTTCGGCTTCGAGTACGCTGACAGGATCGCTTCTCTTACCCGTTATATAATCATATGCAAAGTCGGAATTGACAAGAATCTCAAAGGTGTCCTTGTCGTGAGAATATCTTGCTATTACCGTTTTTGAAGCCATGGTTCCGCCCATTACGCTTAAAGATATGTGCTTATCTCCTTGTCCTTCAAGGCCACATATCCTTTGCTCTTGGTTATCGTGGAAATGTCTATATTCTCGGGTGCCAGCTTCTTCTCGTTTACCTTCTTTATTATGCTCGTGCCGAGGTTTATCGCGTCCTGCATGCTCAAGCTGTCCTTGTATTCTTTTACAAGCATGTCCTCTGCTATCTTTTTGCCAACGCCTATCGCATCGGCCTTGTATCCGGAGAACGAAGCTCCGGGTTCGACCTCAAAAAGCCTTTTCTCCACGTCTATGCCCGCCACTAAAAGCGATATCGCAAAAGGCCGTATGCCCCCGTATTGCGTTGCCATCTGCATCTCTTCTGATATCTCTCTTGCAACGGTTTCGACAGATTCCGTTTCATCGTAAATCATCCTGTGCGTCTGCGTCTTCGTCCTCATCGAGTTGACTACGTGCAATCCGTCTGAAACGAGCCCGCTGTATGTCGTGCCTATAAACGAGTCTACCTTGAATATCTTCTGCACGGTGCTGGGTATTATCAACGGCTCTACTATGTTTTTGTGCGCTATCAGCACGACTCCGTCTTCTGCCACTATGCCTACCGAAGTAGCACCCTTCCTGACCGCTTCTTTTGCATACTCCACCTGGAATAGCCTGCCATCAGGGCTGAACATCACTCCTCTGTCATATGCTTGTATATTTGGGTACATTAATTCACCTTGGTTTAAAAATATGCTTTATAAAGCCCGTGCAAACAATATATGTCCGCTTGGGGTCTACGTTTATCTGCCTACAACCAATGCGCACTGCTGCAAACATTGGTAGTATATATTCCAAATATAAGCTTTAATACTTTTGTGTGCTGCATGTTTAAGCGCCCCACTTTTATGCGCCTGCCTATAATATAAAACAACATATTTATGGTTTTATTTTAGAACATCACTATTGGTCTTAAGTGATAAAATGGCAGAAGAACTAAATCCTTTTAAGATAGCGCAAGAACAGCTTGACGAAGCTGCATCGGTAATGGGCTTGGACGAACAGGCGCATCAGATACTGAGAGAGCCGATGAGGGCCCTTACGGTTACCATACCCGTGAAAATGAGGGACGGCAAGACCCATACATTCCAGGGCTTCAGGGTACAATACAATGATGCAAGGGGTCCGGCAAAAGGGGGCATACGCTTCCATCCACAGGAGAACCTAGATACGGTAAAAGCATTGTCGGCGTGGATGACATGGAAGACATCATTGGCAAACATCCCTTTCGGCGGAGCAAAAGGGGGCATAATATGCGATACGAAGCAGATGAATGAAGACGAGCTGCAGGCTTTATCCAGAGGGTATATACGCGCCATAGGCAAATACATAGGACCCAACATAGACATACCCGCCCCGGATGTATACACTACGCCGCAGATAATGGCATGGATGATGGACGAGTATGACAACATAGTCAGGCATAACGAGCCCGGCGTGATAACAGGCAAACCTTTGGAGGTGTGGGGCTCGGAAGGAAGGAGTGATTCTACCGCAATGGGTGGCCTGTTCGTAATGCGCGAGGCTGCAAGGGCGCTTGGCATAGACTTAAAGGCTGCAAAAATCGCAGTGCAGGGATTCGGCAATGCCGGCAAATATGCATATACGCTTTCCAAGAAGCTATTGGGCGCAAATGTGGTCGCAGTAAGCGATACAGAAGGTGCTATATACGACGACAAAGGGCTTGACCTGGAAAAGCTTGAGAATGCAAAGAAGGACACAGGAAGCGTGCAGGGTTATGAAGGGGGCAAGAAGCTCACGAACGAGCAACTTTTAGAGAGCGAAGTAGACATACTTATACCGGCTGCGATAGAGAGCCAGATAAGCGGAAAGAATGCAGATAAGATAAACGCGAAGCTGGTACTCGAATTGGCCAACGGTCCGGTGACGCCCGATGCGGACAAGATACTGCACGAGCGCGGCATCATGGACCTGCCCGATTTCCTGGTCAACAGCGGCGGCGTAATAGGTTCGTATTTCGAATGGGTGCAGAATATCAACGGATACTACTGGACTGCTGACGAAGTGTACCAGAAGCTCGATAAGATAATAACGAAATCATTCGTAGATACGATGGCCACGAAGAAGGCATACGATGACAAGGGCACCAAGATAACGCCGAGGACAGCCGCATACATAATAGCCGTAGACAGGGTCGCCAAGGCGATGAAAGCCAGGGGCTGGTATTGATCTGATGGCCATGGCTGAAGAAAGAACTGCAGAATTCGGCATCATAGGCGGTTCCGGGTTATATGAGATATTGGATAATCCAGAAGAAATAGAGGTTGCTACCGAATACGGCAAACCAAGCGGCATCATAAGCATAGGCAAGATAAGCGGAAAGGACGTAGCCTTCATACCGAGGCACGGCAAGAAGCATACGATAACACCGCAGAACATACCGTATAGGGCCAACATCGAAGCTTTGAACAAACTGGGCGTGAAACGCATAATTGCAACGTCTGCCGTAGGCTCCCTCAATCCAACATTCATACCTGGGGACTTTGTCTTCCCGAACCAGTTCATAAATATGACGTCGGGGAGACAGGATACGTATTACGATATGGATAAGGTCGCGCATGTAAGCACATCGGACCCTTACTGCACGCAGATGGCGTTTATAGAAGCAAAGCAAGCCGACTTTGCCAATCTGAAATACCACGACAAGGCTACGGTCGTAGTGATAAACGGCCCGCGTTTCTCCACTAGGGCGGAATCCACATTCTTCAAGACTATAGGCGCAAAGGTAATAAACATGACCCAGTATCCCGAGGTCGCGCTTGCAAGGGAGCGCGGCATCTGCTACAGTTGCATTGCCATAATAACTGATTATGATGCAGGGATAGAAGAGGAATTGGGCATAAAACCTGTAGAATACAGCGATGTCAGTGCAAAATTCAACGAGAACATACCTAGGTTGAAGTCTTTCATAAGCACGGTGATAGGATCGGTTCCTGAAGAGAAAAAATGCACCTGCGGAAATTCGCTCAAGAATGCGTTCGTAAATGTTTAGCACATTTTCATTGCAATGTGCATGGTAAGATAATGAATATAACATTCAGGAGATTCATCATCCTGATCGGCATGTCGTTAATCGGACTTGCGTCTTCAATATTCGTGCTGTATAAATTTTACAGTTTGCACCAACCGCTGCCA
>DAHWIS010000031.1 GCA_027344745.1 Microcaldota archaeon
GCAGCAGAATCGCGAGAGGCTGCAAAAAGAGCTAGGGAGCTTTCCAGAAAAAAGAATATATTTGAGGGTTCGGTGCTTCCAGGCAAGCTTGCCGATTGCACGGAAAACGATCCCGAAAAGGCCGAGATATTCATAGTTGAAGGGGACAGCGCAGCAGGCTCAAGCAAGCAGGGCAGGGACAGGTTTTATCAGGCAATATTGCCATTAAGGGGAAAGGTGTTGAATGTCGAGAAGGCGTCGGAGGATAAGATATTCAGCAATGCCGAATTGCACATTATGGTAACATCTTTTGGAACCGGCATAAAAGAAACCTTCAACATCGAAAAATTAAGATATAATAAAATAATATTCCTTACCGATGCAGATGTCGACGGAAGCCATATCAAAACGCTACTGCTAACATTTTTCTACAGATATCTTAAGCCGCTGATAGAAAAAGGATACGTATACGCTGCGCAGCCTCCGCTATACAAGATAACGCACGGAAAGGAGGTGAAATACGCTTATTCGGACGCCGAATTGAACAAAACAATGGAAGGGTATGGAGGCAAGGCGAATGTAAACAGATACAAAGGTTTGGGCGAAATGAACCCCGAACAGCTATGGGAAACAACGATGAATCCGTCAAGCAGGATATTGAAGAGGATAACCATAAAGGACGCACAGTTGGCCGATTCGATATTCAGCATATTGATGGGTATAAACGTAGAGGAAAGGAGAAAATTTTTGGAGGAGCATTCCACAGAGGTTTCTTTCTTGGATGTGTGATGACAGATGGACAATGTAATTGATGTATCCATAGAGAACGAAATGCAATCCAGCTACATAGATTATGCGATGAGTGTAATCGTAGGCAGAGCCCTGCCGGATGCAAGGGATGGATTGAAACCTGCACAGCGCAGGATACTCTATGCAATGTACAAGCTTAACAATGTGCACGACCAACCGACAAAGAAAAGCGCCAGGATTGTTGGTGAGGTAATAGGAAAATATCATCCCCATGGGGATATGGCGGCATACGAAACCCTCGTTAGGATGGCGCAGGACTTTTCTATGAACCATATGCTCGTAGAGGGACAGGGCAACATGGGCTCTGTAGACGGAGACCCGCCGGCAGCACAGCGTTATACAGAAGTCAGGCTTAGAGCGATTGCGGAGGAAATGCTGGTAGATATAGAAAAGAAAGCTGTGCCTTTCGTGCCAAATTTTGATAATACAGAGGAAGAGCCTGTCGTGCTTCCGTCAAAAATTCCGAATGCGATAATAAATGGTTCCTCTGGAATAGCAGTAGGGGTTGCTACAAATATTGTGCCGCATAATTTAGTCGAGGTATGCAGCGCCATAATCGCGTATGTTGATAATAGGGATATAACAAGTGAAGAGCTGCTGGCGTTCATAAAAGGGCCCGATTTCCCAACGGGAGGCATAGTCTTTTATGATAGTAACTTGGTAAGGTCGTACCTTACGGGAAGAGGATCCGTGATAATAAGGGCGAGAAACCACATAGAGGACATCGATGGGCATAAAGGCAAACGCATAGTAATAACGGAGATACCCTATACCGTCAACAAAGCCACGCTCATAGAAAAAATAGCGACTATCATGAAAGAGAAGGTGCTTACGGGCATAAGCGCACTTCGGGACGAGAGCGATAAGCGCGGCATACGCATAATAATAGAGCTCAAGGGCGACACGAGCCCCGAATACATATTGAACCTGCTTTACAAGCATACGCAGCTGCAGAATTCGCTCCCTGTAATGAACATTGCAGTTATAGGGAACAGGCTCCTTACACTTAACATTAAAAACTTTATAAAAATATTCGTAGAGCATAGGTTCGGCGTAATAAAAAGCCGCACAGAATATGATCTGGGCGTAGCGACCGACAGGCTGCACATCGTGGACGGCCTGCTAACCGCAATAAACGACATAGACAATGTCGTATCGATAATAAGGAAAAGCAGCGACTCTAAAGAAGCTAAGACTGCACTTATAGCAAGATATGGATTTTCCGAGAAGCAGGCCGGGGCGATATTAGAGATGAGGCTCAGCAGGCTTACAGGACTTGAAAGCAATACATTGCGCAATGAAATGAGTTCTTTAAAACAGAGCATAGATTACTTCAAGCGCATACTTTCCAACAACAATGAAATTTATGGAATAATAAAAGAGGAAACGAAGGAGGTCAGCGAGAAGTATGGGCGGGAGAGAAGGTCCACAATTGAAAGCAATTTAGATATGCAGGACATAGAAAGTGAAGACCTCATAAAGGATGAGGAAAGCGTGATAATACTAACGAATACTGGATATCTTAAGAGACTGCCCGCCGACATATACAAGAGCCAGCAGAGGGGAGGCAAGGGCGTCATAACAATAGACCTTAAGGAGGGCGATTTTGTAAAACAGGTAGCGACCTGCATGTCTAAAGATTACCTGCTCATGATATCTAACAAAGGCAAAGCATACTGGCTGAAGGGGTATATGGTGCCTACTGGGAACAGGTATGGCATGGGGAAAGCGGCAATTAATCTGATAAAATTGGGGGAAGATGAGGAGATAGAAGCGGTAATAAACACGCGCGTGTTTGAAAACTCGTTCCTCAATTTTGTGACTAGGAAAGGGAGGATCAAACGGGTCCGTGCAAAATTGTTTTCAAGGCCGCGCTCGAACGGCATAAAAGCCATACCCACCTATAGCGACGATACGCTTGCAGACGTCTGCCTTTCTGGGGGTTCAGACGAGTTGTTCATAGCTTCACGCAGCGGGAAGGGCACGCGATTCGAAGAAACAGGCATACGCCCTATGGGCAGGAATGCACATGGCGTCAGGGGAATCAGACTTGGAAAGGATGACTATGTTGTAAATGTTGTTTCTGCCTCGAAAGACTCCAATATCGTGTCGATAACGGAAAACGGCTTCGGGAAGGCGACCGAAATAGTAAAGTACAGGCTCCAGAAGCGCGGAGGAAAAGGAGTCATAAACATAAGATGTACGGAAAAGACCGGAAGCGTTGTGAGGGTGCTTGCCGCCAAGCACGACGAAAGCATACTTGTAGTGAATTCCAAGGGGATGTCGATACAGTTTGCAATTGCATCCATAAGGGTGACAGGAAGAAACGCAAGCGGCGTCAGGCTGATGCGCATTGCTCCCCCAACCAAAGTTGTCGATGCCCAGATAGTGTGATTTGCTTTTGATTTTAGGGTGCACTTTTTTTCACACCTTTATTAATTTCTATTGTTTAATATAATCGGTGAAATGCAGTGATATCTGTAGTCGTTTTAGGCAATTGCAACCACAACAGCCAGGTAGATCTTATGCTCTCGGCTAGGGCGCTGGGTGCATCGAGCATAATCTTCGTAGCGCAGCAGGAGAATAAACAGCTCGTAAACTTAGGCAGGATGATAACACGGAAATGGGGAGGCGAATTCGTGATTGGCTTTTCGAAGAACATTGCAGAAACCTTCAACGACAGGCGCAATTATAAGATAGTGTACCTTACACAGTTTGGAGAGCCGCTCAACAAAATAGCCCATACCTTAAAAGCGTACAGGAACCTCTTGGTCGTAGTATCGTCAAAGGAAGCGATAAAGAGCGTCATGGACAGGGCGGATTTCAAGGTTAGCATATCAAGGCAGCCGAACAGCGCCACGGCTGCGCTTTCGATATTCTTGCACGTATTTTTCGAAGGTAGGGAACTTGCGGTGCATTTCAAGAATCAGAAGCATGTGTAGGGATTTACCCGCGTACTTATGCTTGCTTCGACGCCGAGCGCACTCTCCTCGCAGTCCATCTCAGCA
>DAHWIS010000032.1 GCA_027344745.1 Microcaldota archaeon
AAGATAACGCTGCACAACATAGGGCTCGGCGTCGTCGTATTTTTGGCCATACTGGCCCTTGAATTCGGCATAGGGGTATTTGAGCAGGCAACGCACATCAACCTGCCCACTAATGTCAACATAGTGTTCTCTGGCATGCCCCTATACCTATACCTGTTTACGTTTCTGGTTGCGCCATTCAACGAAGAGATGCTGTTCAGGGGCTTTCTGGTGCCTAGGATAGGAATAATCGGCAGCTCGTTGATGTTTGCAATATTGCATTTCGGATATGGGTCCATTTCGGAGCTAATTGCCGCATTCATATTCGGACTGATAGCCGGATACGCATTCAAAAAGACAAGGTCATTGTACGTGAGCATATTGGGGCATGCGCTAGTCAATTTGCTTACCTTGGCGTTGCTGCTCCTTGGCGGGGCGTGAGGTTTTCACATGCAGTTGAACGTTATAATCGTAGAGCCCATGTATCAGATAAATTTAGGATACATTGCGAGAGTCCTCGGCAATTTCGGAATAACCAATATGGGACTTGTAAATCCAAAATGCAACTATAAGGGCAAACAGGCGATAAAATATTCGAAACACGCACACCGCATACTAGAAAATGCAAGGGTATACAAAGATTTCAAATCTGCCATAAAGGGCAAATTAGTCATAGGGACTACTGCCGTTTGGCATAAGACCGAAGGTGCAATGTTTAATGTATATGGTATGCCGAAGGTCAAAAAATTCATAAGGCATTACTCCAACAATGATGCTGTTCTTGTAATAGGGCGTGACAACATCGGGCTTACAAAGGAAGAGCTCAAGTTCTGCGATGCGACAATATTCATAGAAGCATCAAAAGACTATTATACACTGAACATATCGCATGCCTTGGCAATAATGTTATATTCCCTGTTAGGCGGCAAGCTGCACGATGATTACCCAGAGATTGAAGCCTTATATGCAAGGCCGGCAGAAATAATCCAGGTCAAAAAATTATTCGGCGCATACATATCGAAAAACAACAAGATACGCGACAAATCTGCAGTATCGCTTGCATTTGAGCACATGCTTAAAAGGTCGAATCCTACCAAAAAGGAGCTTCGCACAATATCTATAGCTTTCGGGAGGGAAAAAAGGAAGGAAAAAAGATGAAACCGCATTCACTTGTTCTGCGGTTTCTTCCTCTTTATTATTTTTACTTTCTGCGGTGTCAATATTACCTTGTTCTCGTCTATCTGTGCAATGTCTCCATTTATCTTAGTGATGTATTCCCGCAATGCACCTATGGAAGACTTGAGGGTGTTAGGCCTTTTCGACATCTCCGATATATCGAGCAATATTATGTTTTTCTTGTCAAGTTCGCCTTCTATGAGCGCTATGTCTGCCTCATCCTTCAACGCAACCGGTTTTATGTAAAAATCCGCAGGTTCATTTAGGACATCTACATCTTCCATCTCTTCAGAGTTCATATACTCTTCAACGTTCAATTCCTTAGATGTGCCAAGGCTTTTACCAAGTTTATCAAAAAGACCCATTTAATTCACCATTTTTAACGTCGCCATTTAGTAAATATTCTACATTAGCTTTTTTAATACTTTCTGTATCCTTCTGCTAATCGGTCCTTCAGCAAAGCCATAAATAATATCGGTAGTTCTGCCAAGGTTTTAAAATATTTGTTTACAATCATTAATCGATAAGATGATAAAAATAAAGAGGGTTTATGAAAAGCCCGATATCCATGACGGGCTCCGAATTCTTGTTGACAGGCTTTGGCCGCGCGGGATAAGGCGCAGCACATCAAACATAGACCTCTGGATCAAGGGCGTTGCACCCAGCATGGAGCTTAGGAAATGGTATTCCCACGAAGAGAAGAAATGGCCCAAATTTGAGAAAAAGTATAAGGAGGAATTGAGAAACAATAAGGATTTTGACAAGATATTGGATATAGTGCAGAAGACGGACCCAGTAACATTGTTGTATTCCACCAGCGACAAGGAGCATAATAACGCAGTAGTACTATGGAAAGTTCTGGAAAAGCGTATAGTCAAGATGCGCGACCTGGGATAAACTTTTCGGTCATGCCTTAATCGAATAGGAATAATGTTCTTTCATCATGCATCTATTCATCACAAAAAGCATCCCGTTGGCCTTTGCGAATTTTTCCGCCTCTTCGCTCATTATGCCTTCTTGAAGCCATAATGCCTTCGCATTTACCTCAAGGGCCTGCTTGGCTATGTCCATAACCTCCCGTGCGGGCCTGAACACCTGAACAACTTCTATGGGGAATTCTATGCTTTTTAAGTCTGGATACGCCTTTTCTCCAAGTATGTAATCGGCATACGGATTAACTGGGACTATCTTATATCTGTTTTGCTGCAGGTATTCCGGCACATCATGGCTCGGCTTGCCTACGTCCCTAGAGCACCCAACGACAGCTATAACATGGAATCTTGTCAGAATATCATAAGCTATGTCATCAACGCTTCCCATCACACCACAATGTTTAAATTATATAAAAACATATATAACCTTATAATGTGGTGTTGCATTGGCATACGTCATAATCGATACTAGCTCCATACTCTTTGGGATAAGGTACAATAAAGACGTTTTTAAGAGCGTAAACGAGAAGTATCCCCAGCTTAAACAATTGATATCCTATGGTGTAATGTCGGAATTGGAGAAGATGGCATCCAATAAAGGCACGAAAGCCAATGAAGCAAGGACCGCATTAAAAATACTAAGGCATAAAAATCTTAAAGTTGATAATAAAAGCGAATACGTTGACTCCTGGATATTAGATACTGCTTCAAAGAATGCAAATTCTTTGGTGATAACTAACGATACAAAGTTATTTAAAAATCTAAAATCAAAGGGTATAGAAACCAAGAAGCTTTCAAAAAGCGGTGAATTAAGATAATTTAGGTGAAATGCGTGTACATGATTTATACCGTAAAAGATACTTTCAAAATGCCTCCGGAATATTTCGGAGACCAAATAGAAAAGGTTGCAACAGAAGTCCTCGAAAACAAGTACGAGAGCGTGATGGACGCCGGCATGGGGCTTGTGCTTGCCGTATTCAATATAAGGAACATCTCCGACGGGCTCATATATCCAGGGGATCCAGCTACGCATCACAGCGTAGAATTTGATATGCTTACTTATACGCCGCAAGTCGAAGAGGTAGTGACCGGGTTTGTTAGCGAACTGGTCGAATTCGGGGCTTTCGTAAGGATAGGCCCTATGGATGGTCTTGTACACGTTTCACAGATAACGAACGAATTCCTATCATTCGACAGAAAGATGCCCGCATTTGTATCTAAGCGGTCGAACAAGAGCATAAAAAAAGGCGACATAGTATACGCAAAGATATCCACAGTGAGTATAAAGAAGTCCATAAAGGATTCAAAAATAGCTCTTACGATGAAACCCGAGGGATTGGGCAAAATAGAGTGGATACAAAGCTATGGCAAGGAACAGAGGCAGCAGGGCCAATCGAAGAAAGGCAAGGCAAAGCCAGGTAGCAAAACGGCGAAATAGGTGCGTCATCATGGAAGAAAAGGTATGTAAAAATTGCAAAATAATAATCAGCCACGGGGATAAATGCCCCGTATGCGGTTCCGCAGATTTGACTTCCCGCTGGGGAGGTTACCTAATCGTACTCAACATAGAGAAATCCGAAATAGCAAAGAAGCTGGATATCAAGCTAAACGGGGTTTTTGCCCTAAATGTAAAGGAATAGCATAGCATAAGAAACAAAGCAAGATGCTCATTGTCCTGCATGTGTGCGCGCCGATCTAGAAAAGCGCAGCATCAGAATATTTCTCCCACCACCGACGTGACGCCCCCCTTAAGGTTGTACCCGTTTATTTGGTGTGTCTTTTTAAGATAGTCTACTAGGAATCCCGACGTATTGCCATGGTAGCATACAAAAACATGTTCCTCAAGTTTTTTGAGGTCGTCTCTGTTCGAGTATATAATCTCTTCTGGCGTTATCTTTTTGACGTTCTTAGGGTCTATATCGAGCAATTTGCTTATGTAAGCGGTAGGCTCTATGCCCAGCCAGACCAGCTTCGTGCCTTTTTCATTTATAGTCTTTAACGCCCCATCAAGATCAAGTTCTTTTTCCATTCCCTACACCCTTATTAAATAAAATATAAATACTACAACATTGTTTATATTAAATATATATTTATTCCTATTCCGAAAAATTACCTTATGGCACGCTTTAAATATTTTTTAAGCGCGAAGCAATCTATTATGTGATTGGTTTGTATGGTAAGCGCGTACGATATAATTGACAAGTTCAATGGCATGATATCTAGGGAGCAAGCGGAGTCCGTGCTTGGCGCATCTCCGGGCAACATGGCAATGCTGCAAATGGCGGACAACGGCCTGTTTGATGTAGCATCGCTGAATGCACTCATGCTCGCATTGAAGGACCATAATCCGGCGCAGATCCAAAATTATACCGTAAACGTAAGCGATAAGATATACCGCATATTCAATCCATTGCCGTTAAGCCAGTACTCCCAATCGAAGGAAAAGCGCACTATCGTGATGGGGGAAGAAGACAATTCAATAACAATCACAATATTTGGCAAAGCGTCCGAATTTGTCGATATAAATGCATTCGAGCGCAACGATACGATAACAATAAAGAACCTAATTTTGGATACTAGAAAATTCGAACTGATAGGCAACAGGAACACAGTGCTGTGCAAGATACACCAATCGATGGATTACATATCAAATTTCAGCATGCTTGAAGACGGACAGCGGAACATAAACCTAATTGGTTCACTTGTCGAAATAAGCCCTATACGATATGTAAGCAAGCATGATTCCAAACTTCAGGTGGCTGCTTCAAAAGCGATAATTTCGGATGGCAAAAGGTCAATGCCCCTTTCATTATGGGGGTCCTCTGCATTGGCAACCGCGAAGTTCAATCCCAACGAATACGCAAAGCTTGAATATTGCAATGTAAGAAGCAGGGGCGGAGCACTCGAGATACAAGTGAACGACTCTTCGAGGATATTCGCCAGCGATATTTTCAAACGGAGGTTCAAAAAATAGCGACAGCGACACAGTGCGTGTTACCTCTGCCCGTATTTTGTCATGAATGCAAGATATCCTCCCATTATTGCGTCAGGCGCAGAAGGCCTTATCCTCTTTATAAGCGCATTGAGCAGGTCCATGCCTATTTTAGTCTCATTGCCTGTTTTCATGTTTTCCTCGATTGCCTGCATCTTCGCTTCCCTGCATATGTTGGCTATGTCGGCGCCGGTGTATCCCGAGGTAGCTTTGCCCAATGCATCGTAATCCAGGTTATCCATGATGGGCACGCTATTTAAATATTCCTTGAACAATGCCGCCCGTTGTGGCGCATTGGGCGGCTTCACGAATATTATTTTGTCGAACCTTCCGGGTCTAAGTATTGCAGGATCCAGCATCTCCGGCCTGTTTGTAGCCGCTACTATGACTACCCCAGAAGTCTTTTTAATTCCGTCCATCTGTGCAAGCAGCTCCGTAGTGACCTGCACGCTCGCCTCGCTAGCGCCCTCTCTTTTCCTTATTATGCCGTCTATCTCGTCTATGAATATTATGGACGGCTTATTTTCTAGCGCCGTGTAAAACAGTTCCTTAATCGTGCTACTCGCTTTGTTTGCGCCATATTCCTGTATCGATGTGCCATCAAGCTGAAGCATTGTGACCCCATTAAGCTCCTGGGTAACCGCATTCATGAGCATCGTCTTCCCCGTGCCCGGAGGCCCAAAGAGCAGAAGTCCGTTTATCGTCTTTAGATGATACTTCTGCAGTAGGTCTGGATGCATAAGGGGTATCTGTATTGCTTCTACGATGGCCTTCTTTGCATCATCCAATCCTATAACGCTGCCGAAGTCCAGCTTTTTCGCATCGCCATCTTGAGTCTCTATAGTCCCCTTTCTGAGCCTTTCATATTCTACCTTGAACATATTGTACTGATCCAACTGCGAGAGCGATGTGGAAGGCTTGGTCTTATCAACAGTTTTCATTATGTCTTTTTGCGATATCTCCAATATCTTATGCTGTGAGACCGCTTCTTGTGCAACCATCTGCGCCACACTCTCGCATGCTGCGCGTATATCCGCTCCAGAATACCTCTCCGTGTGCTTTGCTATCGCATCAAGATCAATATCTTCAGCCAAAGGCATGTTCTTAAGGTATATGCCGAATATTATCTTTCGCGCATTGGCGTCCGGAAGCTGCATATATACTATCTTGTCGAACCTTCCGGGCCTGAGTACTGCCTGGTCCAGCACATTCGGCACGTTCGTCGCGCCAACTATAACAACGTTATCGAGCTTTTCGAAGCCATCCATCTCCGTGAGCAACTGCGTCAGGGCATGTTTGTGTACGTCGTCTGTTTGCTCATCCCTGCTGTAAGCTATATAATCTATCTCGTCCATAAACAGCACGCATGGCGTATGTTTTTTGGCTACCGTGAATATGTTGGTAACCATCTTCTCCGATTCGCCGGAATATGCAGACATAAGGGCAGACGCCTTGACGTAAAAGAATCCAGCATGGACCTCGTTGGCTAATGCTCTCATGAGCATCGTCTTCCCCGTGCCCGGAGGCCCAAAAAAAAGTATACCTTTTATCATCTTTAGGTTGTAAGCCCTGGATACGCCCCTTTGCTCCATAGGGGATATGATGGAGTCCCTGAGTTCCTTTTTTACGCTTTCGTAATTGCCTATGTCATCGAAGGTCTCGCTGGTATTGCCGCTCTCAAGATCCTCAAAA
>DAHWIS010000034.1 GCA_027344745.1 Microcaldota archaeon
ACGTAAAACATCCTGCTTCCAGATACGTCTTCTAGGAGCTTCAGGACTCTTGCCCTTTCCCTGAAAGCCCACATAAACATGGTGAACATCTGCCCTATGTCATTGCAAAATGTCCCCAGCCATAGCAGATGGCTGGCAATCCTTTGAAATTCCAGAAGAATCATGCGTGCATATTGGGCGCCTTCTTTCACTTCCGAATTCAATGCCATTTCGACGGAGTTGACATAAAGCTCATCCCATCCCATCGGGGCGACATAATCTAGTTTTTCGGTATACGATGGATTTTGCATGTACATTCTCGTTTCCATTAGTTTCTCGACTCCGCGGTGCAGGAACCCCACATGCGGTTCAACATTCTTCACGGTGTCTCCGTCTAAATCCACTACGAGACGCAGCACGCCATGCGTACTTGGGTGTATGGGGCCGATATTTATGCTCATGGTGGACATTTTTTCACTTTACTCTTTTTTATTATATTCTTTACCCCAAATGAATTTTTTCCTTAGCGGATAATCTGCACCGTTCCATTCTTCAAGAAGCATGCGCGCTAGATCTACCCCTGTTATTTTTATTCCGAACATTTCCTGCATCTCGCGTTCATACCATACAGCACCCGCATATAGGTGGCTTATAGTGCTTATCTCAGGATTTTCTGCAGGCAGCTTAACGTTTATGACTGTCCCTACTTTCTTATCGGTATTGTAGAGTATATATACTGCTTCAAGATGATCTCCGTAGTCCACAGCAGTCAAAGCATTAAGGTAGTTATAGCCTTCCTTCTTCATTTCTGCGCATGTTTTCGCTAAGGCTTCTTTCATTATTTCCATCGGTTTTTCCACCTACTTTTTTTTGTAGTTTCATCAGTGCAGCAAACAGGTTTTCGGGTTTTGGCGGGCACCCTGCCACGTAAACATCTACAGGCAGCACCTGGTCTATGCCTTTTATTATGTTATAGCTTTCGTACCATGGGCCTCCAGCAGTAGCGCATTCGCCATAAGCTATCACGTATTTTGGGGATGCCATCTGCTCGTATAGCCTTTTTATCCTGGGCACCATTGATTTTGTCACCCAACCGGCAACTATCATCACGTCACATTGCCTTGGTGTGCCACGAAATAGCAGATACCCTTTCCTTTCGGCATCTATCCTGGATGCCCCGAAATCCATAAGCTCCATGGCGCAGCATGCAAGACCGAATTGCATAGGCCAGAGCGAATTGGCATGTGACCATTTAAGCAAACCGCTTGCGCTCTTTTGTGTTATATCGCTCATTTTAGCGAACAGCGCATTAACGGGCATTTTATATTTTTTAAGACTGTCTACTACAAGTTTTGACATTTCTTTTTCAGAATTGAAAAATTCGTCATTATTTTCCTGCACGCCCATCACTTATTAATTTATATCCGAATACGGCAAATCCAGTGGCCAACATAACCAAGGCTATCACATATAGTCCGGAAAGTTTTCCGGCATAAGAAGAATATGCAGACCATAGTATAACAAAAACCGCAATCAATTCGAGCGGCAGAAATATTATAAAGTAGGGAAAGTATTCTGCATCTATATCCCGGCTCTTTCCTATAGTTGCCTCTCCGCTTTCGTATGGGGAATTTTTTACTGGATTACCGGCATATCTTTTGCCCAAAAGCCTTGAGGAAAATAAAAATGAGACGGGTATGAATACGGAAAGCAAGGTGAAGAATATAAATGCCATTGCTTCAAATTGCATAATACCACAATATTACATCACATTTAATGATTTTATAGGCTTGCATCTTGGATTTTTATAGCGTTACTTCGATGCTTGAAGTACCTCAAGCGCTTCTATTTTATCATTTGCTGATGCCTTGACCTTCTTGAATTTTCCACATTTGGCGCATTTGTATGTTATTGTGTATGTCCCTTTTCTATCCATAATTGCCGAAACTGGTTTCATCATTCCACAGCACTCGTTTGCGCGGTCGCCTGGATTGATATCTACGTGCTTGCTCCATAAGCATACGGGGCAGTGGTCGGTATACCCATTACCGGCAACTCTTGCGCCGCAGTGGCTGCACTCGAAGTCTTCTATTTTCCGGGTAAACAGCGGCGCACCGTTTTTATCAGTTTTCATATCCTCAACAGATTACATTTTTAATGCTGCAATTACATAATTATAAACATGCCGTTTATAGTGTACTCCAAGACCGACCCCTTGTCGCTGAATTCAGCTGCATTTATACGTGATGAATTCGGGTTTGAACACATTGGAACGCTTAACGGATTCAAGCACTACAGGTTTGAAAATATAGATATGATAGAGATTAATTCTAAACTTGTTGAAACTGATTTTCTAGATACAACAATAGATACGGATTTAATAATATTCTTAAGCAGGCATAAAAGTGGAGCGGACATAAAATCGTTCACCGTCCATTCGGAAGGTAATTGGTCTGGTGAAAATAAGCTTGGAGGCAGGCCAAGGGAACTTAGCTTTGCTGCCCCAGTCGAAATGGCTGGAATATTATGGCGCATGAATTCGCTCTCCCATGAAGGTATAGATGTAGTCTATGAAGCCACACACCATGGACCGTATTTAAAAACCCCCTCGCTTTTTGCAGAATTTGGCGGAAACGACGAAACGCTATTGGAGAAGGCAGGTTCTGAGGCAGTAGCAAAGGCCGTAATGCGTTTCTTCGCAGATAAAAAAGAGGGTGAAATAACTTTTGATAAAATTGCAATAGGCATCGGAGGCATGCATTATTCAAAAAGGTTTACAAAGCTTGCGCTCGAAGGAAAATATGCATTTTCACACATCATGCCAAAATATTTTCTGCAAGACTATGAGATGCTTGAACAGGCAGCCACACGTTCAAATAGGGCGCCGGAAATTGCAGTAATGGAATGGAAGAGCATAAATAGGGAGATTAGGGATAGGATAATTAAGAAATTAAATGCCATAGGTATGGATTATGCGAAAATATAAGATTGCCATTAATACGGTTTTTGCAGTACTTCTGATTTTTAATTTTATGTTTAGTGTAGCTTCTGCGCAGTACTGGTTTCAGACAGGAGTAAGGGGATCAAACAATGCCTCTTTTAATTCGGGGGCGAGCGTACTCATACAAACAATAAAACCGCAAAACGTCAGTTATGGGTCCTTTGGGTATTGGACGGGGGAGAATCTTGCCAATGGGGCGTTCATACAGATAGGATACATAATAAACAATCAGAGCGGATATTATCCTACCAATTGCACCGTATCCTTTGGATGCACCAGCAATGTATATATACAAAAAGGTCAACCTTCATGGTTTTGGGAGTACTTTCCTGCGAATTACAACGGCAACAAATTTTACGGCAGGCTCGGGGGCAACGATACCGTAGGAAGCAATGGATCGTTCAATGATTACTCTTTCATAGCCAGCGGGAACACATGGAACCTTTATGTGAACAAAGTGCCCGTAGGGAGCGTTGACTTGGGAACATCCTCTTCGGGGGCAAACCCCCCTACTGCATTTTCGGAATACGCAAACGGTGAAAACAATAGCGTGTTTATGCCTACGGTTAAATTCAGGAATTTGATGTTTTATAAGAGCGGAAAATTTTACTTGGTGCCAGAGGGATATTCGTATGTTGGTTATGGGAAAGGAAGCGAAACCTCGCTTAATAACAATTACGGCGTGAATGAGGTAGATAATTTTGTAGATTATTTTGAGATAGGCTCCGGCGTGGCCGGCGCGCCGGATCTTACTGCTTTATGGCAGATAGGTTATAGCCTTAATGTCGCATCCGCGTACGGGAACATAAGTCGCTATAGCAACTATTCGGCATATACAACAACAGAAATAACTGCACCCGAATATGTGAATATATCCAATGGCGTCAGGGAGAGATTTACAGGTTGGAAGGGATTAGGAGGCGGATCATATACAGGAAGTTCAGAATCGGCGTACATCCACATGGATAGCAACATAACAGAAACTGCGGATTGGATAAGACAGTATTATGTCAATGTGACTACACCGTATGGAAATGCAACGGGAAGCGGATGGTATGATGCAAATAGCACAGCATACCTGGATTTAGAAAGCAATTCGATATACGTAGGGTATGGATCAAGGGAGAGGTTTATCAATTGGAGCAATGGCTTGACAGGTCAAAAACCCATTATGGTTATTAATAACCCAGCAAATATAACTGCAAACTGGGTGCTACAGTATTATGTCAATGTGACTACACCGTATGGAAATGCAACGGGAAGCGGATGGTATGCCGACGGGGCCATTGCAAGAATTTCTTTAGACAAATATTATATACAGGAAAATAGTACATTTAGAAAAGCCTTTTCGGCATGGAGCAATGGAAATTCCAGCAGCACCCTTAATCTTTCTGTAAACAAAAGCGTTGATTTAGAGGCAGAATTTGTATTGCAACGGAGTGTAAAAATACAATGGGACAATGCTTATGGAAACCCAGTAGCTGTGGGTTATTACTACATAAATGGGTATAAGCATTCAGGCAGTAACGCCTATCTCAATGTGAATGGCAGCAATCATGTATCTGGAGCGATGTACAGAAACGTTTATTTGCATTACGGTAAGAACGTAGACGTAACCCTCAGCACTACCTCCATAGATATTAAATTGCCTATTTTCAATGCAACCGTATTGACACGCAGCTTTTTTGGAACACCGGTAAATGCGAACTTATATGTTTCGTTCGATAATGGAACAACTTATAATACAATGTCTGGAAGCAGCGGCAATTTTACGCTGCATAACGTCCCATATGGCGAGGTGTATGGAAGTGCAACGTTTTTTGGAATTGCACAAACCATAAATATTTCAGGAGGACAAAATGCTTACCTTGAATTTTTCACCCCTAGCTTAATTGCGGCTATAGTGCTTGGGATTATAGTAATATTTATGGCAGGAATTCTTGGAAAGATCCATTACTCCCGAAAAAAATAACGTGATAGGCTTGGATTTATATAGATTATTCTTAAGTCGCTATAAAACGTTCACGGAAATACAAAAGTTAGCTTTGCCGATTATCGAAAAAAAAGAGAATTGCGTAATAATAGCTCCTACGGGTAGCGGAAAAACAGAAGCGGCAGTTCTGCCTGCGTTGAAGAATATCATCGATAAAGATGGCACTTCAGATGGAATTTTGATATTATACATAACTCCGTTAAGAGCGCTTAATAGGGACATGATAAAGAGGCTTGAAGAATTTTGTACCGGCATTGGGATAAGCATTGCGGTAAGGCATGGTGATACAAAACAGAGTGAAAGATCAAGGCAGGCGAAGAAGGCCCCTCAAATACTTATAACCACACCGGAAACATTACAGAGCATACTGCCAACAAAGTATCTTGGCAGAGCGTTGAAAAACGTAAAAACCGTAATTATTGATGAAGTGCATGAACTTTACTTCAACAAACGAGGTGCACAACTGTCGATAGCGCTGGAAAGGCTTGAAGAGATAGCGCCCAAATTTCAAAGGGTAGGCATAAGCGCCACAGTCGGCGATAGTAAAGTTGTCGGCGAATACCTGTGCGGCGGCAGACATTTTGAGATCGCAGAAATAAAAAAAGCAAAAGAGATAAAGCTCGGTATAAGATTGCCGGTACACCACGATAAAGCTTTGACGCATTTGGGTGAAAAATTCGGCTTGGATTCTGCATCTCTCTCGCGATTGGACGCAATTGCCGGAGAAATACGCAAAGCAAAGTCGGTCCTTATATTCTGCAATACAAGGCAGATTGTAGAGGCCCTAGGAAGCAGGCTGATATACCTGAATGACACTACGCCATTTGGAGGCATAGGCGTGCACCATAGTTCTCTGGATAAAAATGAAAGAATACAGATAGAAGACGCATTCAAAGAAGGAGTTCTGAAGAGCATAATAGCGACCAGCTCGCTTGAACTTGGCATAGATATAGGAAGTATAGACTTAGTTATACAATACGGATCGCCAAGGCAGGCGCTTAGATTGATGCAAAGAATAGGAAGAAGCGGCCATGCAGTGAGCAGGAGTGCCAACGGATCGGTCATTGCATTAAATTTTGTTGACGCTATAGAAACTGCGGCAGTATATATGAATGCGATGCGCGGTAACGTAGAGGTCTTCAACATGCAGAAAGGAGCACTGGATGTGCTGGCAAACCAAATATGCGGGATTGCGTTGGATAAGGGAGATATCGGATTGGATAGTTTGAACGCCATAATAAGCAGGGCTAAGCCATATTCCATGTTTGGACGCGATGCGCTTAGATCTCTTGTAGAATTCATGAGCAAGCAGCATATGATAGGTTTCGACGGCAATGTAATTTCTTCGGGAGGTAGGACCAGGATGTATTATTACGACCATTTGAGCGTATTGCCTGACGCCAAACGATTTCTGGTAAAAAGCATCATAAACAACAAAATAATATCTACGCTTGATGATAGATTTGTAGTGAATAATATAGACGAGAATTCTGTTTTCATAACCAAAGGATTACCATGGAAGGTGGTAAGTATAGATTCTGACGCGACAACAGTAGAACCAAGCACGGACTTAGAGGCGGCGGTTCCGGACTGGAGCGGCGAGGATATACCTGTAAGCCGAGGGGTTGCAAAATCATTTGTGGATATATTGAATGCCCCTGAAAAGATAGGTGCAGGGCTTTTTGAAAATGGAGAGGACATAGGCCTTTTGGAGTTTATAAGGAACCAGGAACAATTCAGTATGATAAACGAAAAACTATTCCCAATAGAAGTTTATCAAGAATATAACGTTATGTACACGGGGTTGGGCACTTTGGCCAACGAGGCAATTTCAAGAATGCTTGGCAACATTATTTCGCTTAGGCTGGGCAGGAGCATCAACATAAAGGCATCTCCGTATATGGTCTTCGTAGAGATACCAAGGAATGTCGACCTGAAATCCATAGTGCTTTCCATAAATCCTTCCTCGTTTGACAAATCATTGATGGAGGTTATACGGGATACAGAACTTTTCGTTTACAAGTTTATGGCAGTAGCAAAAGTTTTCGGCATAATTGATCGCGATGCTGCGGTATCTAAATCAATGTCAAGGCGGTTGATAAGGCTATTCAGGGATTCGCCGCCCTATATTGAAACATTACGGGAATTGATGGAAAATTATTTTGATATAGACGGCGTGATAGAATTCTTGCAAAACTTGCATGCAGGTAAGTCAAGGCTGGTGCAGGTGAGTCTGGATAAGATGTCTCCGCTAACATCGACCATACTTAATTCGGCGTATTATACGAAGGAACTCGTAATGCCACTTACTCCGAGCAACGAACTGCTTAATTCGTTCGTAGAATTTATGATGTCAAAGGAGATAAAATTGGTGTGTACGTATTGTGGCTTTAGGTTCATCAGGAGAGTGAAGGACATGCAGGTTGATGAACATGTTTTGTGTCCCAGTTGCAAAAGCCCTATGATAGCCATCGAAAAGACAGGATATGAAAAGATAATAAAGAAGAGGGCGAAGAGCGCAAAGCTTGATTCAAAGGAAAGGGAATTACTCGATAAGATGCTTAAAGAAGCCAATATGATAAAATCGTACGGGCAACGGGGCATAATCGCCCTTTCGACGTATGGGATTGGGCCGAAATCGGCGGCAAGGGCACTCATGATGCTTAAACCGGACAACAGGCTTTTTTATATGGATATTATAGAAAGCCAAAAACAGTTCATAAAAAATAAAAAATATTGGAGCTTGTAGTGATATTATGCTAAACTTGATAGGCGTTGGGCTTTACAACGGAGACATATCCGTACGTGCCGTAGATGCGGCTGCGGCAAGCGAATTCGTCTTTGCAGATACATATACCAGTTTCATGGATGAGGACAGGATTGCATACCTTTCTACAAAACTGCATAAAAAAATAAAGCTTTTAGATCGGCCCGATATGGAAGAGCATTCCATAAAACTGATAGATCTTTCAAAGGAAAGTGATGTTTCAATACTTTTCGGCGGTGATCCGCTTGTTGCCACTACGCATAAGATATTATTTTTGCAGGCCAAAGAAGCCGGCGTCGATATCCGCGTTTTTCATTCCGCTTCGGTATTTTCTGCTGCAATAGGTGAATCGGGCTTGGATTTCTACCGTTTCGGAGGCGTTTGCACCATACCGCATTGGTATGACAATTATAAACCGGTATCTTTTTACGAGACAATTGCGCGAAATTTTAAGAACGACCTTCATAGTTTGGTCTTATTGGATTATGACCAGAGATTGAACAGGTCAATGAGCATAGGAGAGGCAATGCGCACCTTAGATATGGCAGAAGCACATTATAAGCAGGGGATAGCAAACAAGAACAAATATATCTTTATAATATCGGATATATCAATGGAAAGCCAAAAGGTAATCTTTACGACATTGGAAAAAGCAGCAATGCTGGATTTCAGACCGCATGTGTCGACAATCATAATACCTGCCAAAATGTCTGATATAGAAAAGGAGGTTGCATGGCTATTTCCTGCGCGGTGACAAATATGGCCTTAATAATAATTTATGACTACAAAAGCAAATCCCTATTTGTACAGGACCAGTCCACCATTGACATACTTAAAAACGGAAACTTTGGCGTCTATAAGGACGGGATGCTGATGCTTTCCAAAGAAGAAGCCCTATACCTGATGGATGTAAGGAAGGCGGTATGCAACAGCGTGGGAGACGGACGGGTAATGTCGTTTAACGATATAGCTAGCGAGTTTATGAAAAGCAGGAAATTGATGGCGAGGTATTTTACATTCAAGGATTGGCGAGATAGGGGATTAATCATAAAACCGTTCGGAAAGGAAGGCCATTCAAGCGTAAAAAGTCCGTTGAAAAAATATCCCTTAGGAGGCATGAAACTTGAGAAAATTTCTTTAGATGGTATTTTTTTCGATGATGACATGACGACCATTGTCGACGACCCGGAGAATGGCATGAAGATTTATATGGATAATTGGTTTGGGCAATATGGAACATATAAGGCCAGTGATAGGGGTACGTTGAACAAATTGGATGTTTATGAAACGCTTTTTCTGATTGATGAAGGCGTATTGAAAGTAAAGAATGCCACAAGAAAGGAGATAATGGACACGGCAGTAAAAAGGAGGGCGGATTCTGGAAAACTATACGATGTTTACAGGGATTGGAGGAATAAAGGTTATGTTGTGAAAACTGGCTTCAAGTTTGGCACGCATTTCAGGATATATTTTCCAGGTGCAAGGCCAATAAAGAGCGATGCGAATTGGGTGCACTCTAAGCATGTACTGCATGTATTCCCAAGGGACGCTAAGCTTTTGATATCCGAATGGGCTAGAGCCATAAGGGTAGCACATTCTGTGAGAAAAACATTCATATTGGCCATACCTGGAAAAAGCAGAAAGAAAAAAATGGCCATAGATTTTGTATTATACCATAGGAAAGGAGGCACGATAGAGGCACCGAATAGCGACTCCGCACGATATGGGATGCTTTCCTTGAGCGAGAACGAATATATTGGGGGGAGCGAACTTTCAGCGGTTATAAATGAGGCTAAATCTATCGGGCTGGAGCTCGTCCTTGCAATAGCCGACCGCGAAACGTCGGTTACGTATTATAAGATAAGGAGGATCGATTTGCCGAAGAGCGAATATGAATATTATGAGATTGACTGGATGCAACCATAGCGCAGCATATAACTTCGCCGTAGAATTCAACTTATCCTAATGCGTCAAAAAGGATAAATATATTTATTTGTAAATAAAAGCGTGGCTGTCTTTATAAAAAAGGCAAAAGTATTGCCGTTATATGCAGGCCTAGGGGTTGTTGTGTCGACAGTATTGGCGTATGAGCACAACGAACGCACCTTGAGGGTATTGAACGGCAATGAGGAGTTTGCAGCTGTGCCTATTGCTTCAGGCATAAAAATGGTTGACGTTGTAAATAAATTTTTCACTTCTGACGTTAGTATGGAAGGCGATTTTTTTAATACCCGGATAATTGATGGTAATATAAGTTTGGGCTCTTTTCGGGCCACCAAACCTGATGAGATATGGGGATGCACTGCGAACATGCTTCCAGAATTACACGACACGCTTGTAGAGCAGTCTATAGGTTATCTGAGAGAGAATAAGGATACGGTGGGTTTGTTGAGGGATTTTAAGACGAGTTATAACAGTGATAGTTTCACGGTGGCGTTGTTCGGCAATCCGATCCTGAGAAAATCGACTTGAAGTTTATGCGGGTCCAGGGGGAATTTCATGCGCTTGACATTTTGAACCCCCGACCTACTGGTTAAGAGCCAGCCGCTCTGACCAAGCTGAGCTATGGACCCCGCAGAGATATTATTAGTAATACATTATAAAACCTTTTTGATTGCGGTGCTGACTTTTTCTTTGAACTTTGGAGCGCATGCTACCATGAGTATGCGCCGATTGTTTAGTATCTTGCTTAGGGTGTTGAATAATTCCGATTTTTCGCTCAACATACCAGTAAACGCGCCTGCATTGTCGATCAGCGGGGCGTCGTCCGCGCCGCCCTTGAAGCTTATTGTCTTGATTATGTAATCGTTATGATTCACACCTAGTTTTTCTATGGCATCGCTCATCTCTTGAATCTTTATGCGTTTTTCGCCGATTTCTTCATAATATGCGCGCTTGAATAGGTTTCTTGACATTATCATGCCCATGATGCCTTTTGACGCTTTTGACTTAAGAAGCTCTAATATCGCTTTATCGTCAGTAAATGATACCAATTCCCTTGGGACTATATCTCCCTCGGATATTGCGTTTTCCAGAGCCAAAAGGTACATTGCTTCGGAAATAACCGCAGTGTGGTGCAAGTATACTGATGAAAACATGTAGTATCTGGCTATGAGCATAGATTCGGCTCCGGCTATGCCGCTTTCATATATTGTCACACCATCGTGTTTTGAAAACGTAAGCTTGTTCATCAGCCTTATGTAATCGATTACCCCATATGCAACCCCGGTATGATACGCATCGCGCATGAGGTAGTCTATCCTGTCCGAGCCCAGAGACCCGGTTATAAGTTTGCCTCTTCCAACGCCCCTTAAATAACCTAAAACTTTTTTTAGCGAGAGCGTTGAATCTGCAATGGCATCGCGCATACTGCCATGCGCTATTAGGTCTGCGCCGATTTCTTCGTGCGTCTTGTGCATGTACTTCGTAGCTATCTCCTCGGATTGATGGGAGAATGGCGTATGCCCTATGTCATGCATCAAGCCTGCAGCAGATAGTTCATGATCCTCTTCGAAGAATATCTTTGACGCTATATCGCCCGTTACTTTCATGGTTCCAAGGGAATGTTCGAACCTTGAATGGTTTGCTGCAGGATATACCAGATAGCTGAACCCAAGCTGCTTTATATACCTTAGCCTTTGCATCAGTTCGTTGTCCAATAAAGGACGCACGGTGGCGTTGATGCTTATATCCCCGAATATTGGATCGCGTATGTACCTGCTAGGCATTCACATCACGTATAATGCAACAAATAATGCTATTATGGTATCAATGGAAAGGCAATAAATGCACGCCTTGCCCAAAATAAATTGTGCTATTATTGAGTACGCTATGCCGCCCAGGCCCAACATGAGCCATATGGGGGTGATGGCCGAAATATTTTTGTTTTTTGACGACAGTAATAGCGACATCGCTATGAACCATATTGATGCCAGCAGCGCAAGAGGTATTCCGAAGACCATAGAATAGGAACTCTTTAGCACCAGCGCGCAGTCTATTACACCGACGCTTGGACAGTAAAGGAGGGCTGGCTGAAAATGCACCAGCAGAGTATACATAGCTATGGCGAGCCCCAGCGCAATCAAGATGCCCATGTACTGCTTCTTTATCCTTTTATATGCCATGGTTACTGTTTGTTTGACAAAGAATTTATTGCTATCCCAATCATATGATGGATTCTATGACGTTATGCCGCTTGTTAGTACTTCTTAGTTTGCCGTTGATACTTATTTGATATCCGCAATATTTGCATCTTTTGTCTTTCGTAATATGCATCGCAGATATGTAAAACCCGTGGCGCCTTATTACGCTTTTACCGCAAGACGGGCAGTACGTGTTATCGTGCACGTTATCTGGAACATTTCCGATGTATACATACTTAAGCCCGTTTTTAACCGCGATGTTGTAATGCTTTTTCAGCGTGGAGACAGAGGTAATCGGATAATCCGGCATTTTATAATCGGGATAGAAACGGGTGAAATGCAGCGGTATATCGTTTGATATGCCTGCGAGCCATTTGGTCAGGCTATCGCATGCTTCCGCGGAATCTCCGACCTTAGGTATTATCAGGTCAGTTATTTCTACGTGGAATCCCAATTTTAGAAGGTATTCGACGGATTCTTTTATCGGTTCGTTAGATATTACTGCCTCGAACCTATTAGAAAAAATTCTTTCTCCGTTTCCTTTAAAATCTATGACAACTGCGTCTATCTTCCCGGCCATCAGGTCTATAGTTTTCTTGGTCATGTATCCATTGCTAACAAAAAGGGTAAATAACCCTTTTTGGTGGGCTAGCATAGCCACGTCTAGCGCATACTCTATGAATATTGTCGGTTCGTTGTATGTGAACGCTATGCCTTCTGCGCCTTTTGAAATGGCGATGCTTATCAATTCTTCCGGCATAATTTCTATGCCCGATATCTCGCGTTCCTTAGATATGTTATGGTTTTGACAGAACAGGCATCCGAAATTGCACGATGACGTACCGACGCCGAGCACATATGCCCCCGGATTGAAATGATAGAACGGCTTCTTTTCTATGGGATCCAACTGTAGCGCGGAAACCACCCCGTATGATAATAGATAAAGATTGCCATTTATGTTTTTACGCACAAAGCAAAAGCCGCCGGACCCCTCGGGAATTACGCATTGCCTTGAGCAGGCATTGCATCGCACTTTTTTGTTTTCGAGGGATTCGTAGAGCCCTGCGTTTACAATCATATTTGATGTTGCGCTATCCAGATATTTATCGTTTTCTCTGATGAATTTTTAACTTAAACACATTCACCAAAAGGGATTTAAATATGAAATCCCAATTGTATTAAAGGCGATTTGTTATTTATAAGCTGGTAGAATGAACAATGATAATTATACTGCAAAGGATATAGTTGTGCTTTCGGGGCCTTTGGGCATACGCAAAAGGCCGGCCATGTACATCGGCTCTACTGGAAGCAGCGGTTTTTTGCATCTGCTTAACGAAATCATAGACAATGCAGTAGACGAAGCGCTCGCCGGATATTGCAACAAGATTGTTGTAACGCTTTCTAGGGAAGATGGAGTCGACGTTGGTGAGGTAAGCGACAATGGCAGGGGCATACCCGTCGATTTGATGCAAAAAGAGGACAAATCGGCGTTGGAGGTTATAATGACTTCGCTTCATTCCGGAGCTAAATTCAGCAACAAGATCTACAGGGTTTCTGGGGGATTGCATGGCGTAGGCATGACAGTGGTGAATGCGCTTTCTGAATACACCCGCGTGATAGTCAAAAAGGAGGGCAAGGTATACGAACAGAAATTCAGCAGGGGGGTACCAATTTCATCGTTGGAGGTAACCGGAGATACGTCAGAGACCGGCACTACCGTGCGGTTCAAGCCCGATTCGGATATATTTTCCGCCAACGCATTCGATACGATAATACTTGTTGAAAGACTGCGCGACCTTTCTTTCATGAATCCGGGACTACGAATAATACTCGTAGATGAAAGGGATGGCACTAAGACAGAAAAGGAGTTTTATTCGATAAACGGCATAATAGACTTCATGGATTATATAAGAGGTGGCAAAGAACCGCTGTCAAAGCCGATAATTTTATCAAAGGAAATAGACTCAGTAAAAGTCGACGTGGCATTGCAGTACGTAAACACCTACAGTGAGGAGGTCATATCCTTCGTTAACAAGATAAAAACGCTGGAGGGGGGAACGCACGTCTCTGGTTTTAGGGGTGCGCTTACCAGGGCAATAACTACATACATACAGAAGAACGCCAAGAAGCAGGTTGGTGCGAACATAGAGGGGGAGGACACGCGCGAAGGACTGATAGGCATAGTGTCGATTATGATGCAAAACCCCGAATTTGAGGGGCAGACAAAGGAGAAGCTGGGCAATACGACAATAAAGTCCGTAGTGGAGAATATGGTCTACAGCGAATTATCATACTATCTTGAGGAGAATCCGGCCGAGGCAGTAAGGATAATAGAAAAGGTAGCAAGAGC
>DAHWIS010000045.1 GCA_027344745.1 Microcaldota archaeon
TCTTCTATCAATGCTATTATAGACACGCCACCCTCTATGTTATTGTAAGGTGCAAATTTTTTTGCCACTATTTCTATTATGTGGAGGTTGCCTTTTACGGCACTATCCAACACTGTTTTTTTTAGGAAGTCTAAATTCGAAATCTGCTTTTCATCTATGTCGTATAGATTTCCGTACACATGTTTTCCTATTATCCTAGGTATCTGCTTCTGCAAGCTTTGCGTTCCCGCAACATTTTTCATTTCTTTTTCACCTGATAACTTAAGAATGCTTATAAAGTAATAAAAACGCTTAAAAGCATTACTATAAAACCTATTTAATTTTCTCTTAGTTTTTAAACTTTTTTCCAAGTACAATTATCGCACATGCAAAAGTGCACATTTTACGTTATGTTTGGCAGAAAGCCCCTAATGGGTTGGATGACAGGGCGCATGAATCCCCCAGCCCAGAGGGCGAGGACGCCAAAGGATAAATAGCAAAGTTTATATCCTTTATTGCATAATAGGTAATGCTTATTTATTGTAAAACCAAGGATTAGCGCATGTTATATTTATCGGTGTTTATATATGGGAAAGTTTGCAATAGCAGATGCTGAACTGTCTAAGATAGTGATATGCAGAAGATGCAAGTCGAGGAATAAGGTAGGAAGCAAAATGTGCAGAAAATGCGGATACAAAAGCCTTAGGCCGAAGCGAAAGGAGGCGAGGGTAAAGAAATAGTCTAGCGGTGTAATGCATGGCAGAACTGAATCCAAACGAACAATTAATATTAAAGGCGCTCCAGGATCTCGGAGCAACGAAGGACTCTAGCATCAAGACGGCAGATGACGTGATGAGGAAATGCAGCAGACCGAAAGGCCTGGTTACAAACACCCTTGTTGCACTAGTCCAAAAGGGCGCCATTAAGAGAGTTGCAAGGGAAAAGGCAGCAGGATATTATGTTTTGCAGGTGAAGAAGTGATTTTGTGGATGACCCTACCGAATACATAGAGTTCATGGCGAAGTATAAGGATTGGATATCGATAAGGAAGCTAGGCATAAGGGAGAATACAAAACCCGAGGAGGTAGTATTCCACATGGCCGGCATAAGAACTACTATCGATGGAAAGATGTTCAAATTCCTCGGCATAAACACGGAACTGCTCGACAGGTTTGCAGAAACTTCAACTTCGAATACAAAGAAGAACTACTCTTCTTTAGGGCAAATAATAAGCTCTATGTCTGGGAAGGATGCAAAAGCCGCAATAGAACAGGCGTGCGCGAACAAGGTCGTTGCACCTTTGGCGGAGAACTATCTTTTGAACAAGCTTATAACAAATCTCAAATTCGATACGAGCATAAGCCAATTGGAGATGTCGAAGATATTTCCCGAATTGAAGCCGCCGAGAGCGCCCGGAAGGATGGGCAAAGGAAAGAAAATCCAATAATAACACAGATTTTTATCCCCTATCGCAAAAGGGCAACAGGCATTCAGAACCGTGGCAGTATGGTTACTATATTGCCCCCTCCGTCTACATATGCTGCTTCCCACGTTCCGTCGTCGTTTCTTTTTCTCACATGGAACCCTAAAGGCAGGGTATTGCCCCTTAACAATCTGCTGCTCTGTACTATTAGGTCAATTTCCGGATTGACTGCCCTTGCCGCATCGCCTTTCAGCAATGCCTCATGCATAGGCTTGTACATGTCTGATGTCAAAGCTATATCTGGATATCGTTTCATGCTTATCACGAGCCTGTTTGCTATGTCATCAGGAGTTGCGATTATATGCAGCTTGTACGCTTTGGCTATCAATCCGCTTCCATAAAATATAGCTATTGTATTTTCTATACTGCTTACATCGGATATGGCGTTGTCCAGCAGGCTCGCAATCGCCATTACAGTGGATCCGGTATATGAATTTCCGACTACCGAAGGAAATTTGAGCGCATTGTTTATGCTGAACCTGTTCAAGAAATCAGAGAACTCCCCCCTTATTGCATCCTTTTGATTCGAATCCTTGGTAGTCCTGAGCCTCTTGAGCCAGCTCCAATAATCGTTTATCTCCTTGTCCTTGGTTATATATTCTATGAGATCGTTTTCGTTGAGTCCTCTGAAAGCTTCAATCTTTTTAGTTATAAGTTCAACTAGGCTATTGCCGTTTAACGGGCTTATTCCTAAATCATCTTTATTCTGCAAGTTTTCAAACAGTTTTTTATCGTATACTTTCATGTAGTGCTCCCATAAGAACGATGCAAAATATATGGCCTGTTTGGGAAAGGGCACGTGGCTTACAAACGCGTTTATATTTTTCAGGAAGTCTTTATCCAGGTTAACATTGCTTTCCAAATCTTCGAATGCCTGCGCTACTGCATACACATATCCTATCTCGGAAAACCTTCCGTATACCTTAGGCGTGTTAATCCCGAATTTGGTAAAGTCCGGATATGGCATGTTGAATCTTCCGTATCCAAAAGCGTAATCCACATCGATAAGTCTGGGATTCTTTTTAATCCACATGAGCGTTGCGCCAGAGCCTTGCGTCATCTCTGCGTTAGGGGCCCTTACGGAATCGTATACTGCAGTATCGACAGATAGTATTATAGCGGATTCGGGCCTTCCCGAATCGGATGACATCTTTACGTTCGCCACCGCATCGGAGAGCACAAGTCCAACCCCCGCGCACGCAAAAGTCGCCTGCTTCACCTCTGCATGCTTAAACATGTTTACATAAGGCCTGTAGAATTCATCGTTTTCGTTGAGCAGTTTGGAGTATACCAGCCCTAATGCGACCTCAGCTTCCGGACGGCTGTAATCATCGTTGCTTTCGGTTGCGAAGTATATGTTTTTCGGCGGTTCATCGAGAAGGTCTTCAAGCGATCCGTTTTCCTCCATATTTTTTATGAACGCATATAGCGCATCCGCAACCATAGTGACGTTGCTCTGCGAAAATATCGGCAGCCTTGTTTTTTCTATCCCCAACCCGTCGCTGATCCTTTTTGGATCTACTCCTATTGCTTTTCCCAATTCTTCAGAAGAAAAATTCGTCTGCGGGGCAAAAACAACTA
>DAHWIS010000028.1 GCA_027344745.1 Microcaldota archaeon
CCAGCTGCATGCTGTTTGTATCGAGGTTCAGTTCAACCGAAAGCATATGGATGAAAGGTATGCTCTTCAGTATCGATATAATATGGCTAGACAAAGACAAGCGAATAGTCGCAATTGAAGAGAACGTCCCACCATGTAAAAGGCGCTTTTTCTGCAAAACATATAATCCCAATCTTCCTTTTAGGTTTGTGATAGAACTCAGTGCGGGGTTTATACAGGAGAACGGGATAACAAAATCTTCAAAACTCGAATTCGAATAAAAAAGGAAAAGAAAAGGGAAAGAGATAATTATCTCCTTCTCTTTGCGCTCGATTTTCTTGCGCTTGATTTCTTTGCCTTCTTTGACTTAGCTCTTCCCCCTCTATTCATCTTGGTTCTGGCTACATACCCATTGCTGTCGATGAAGTATAGGAATCCGTCCTCTCTCTTTATCTTTTCACTTCCTATTTTTCCCTTCCTTCCCCTTGAATTCGTTTTCATAGGTGTGCGCCACGCATACCCGTCCTTCCCTAAAAAGTATAGGTATCCGTCTTCTCTCTCTATTCTTTCACTTCCGACTTTTTGTGCCATTAAATTCACCAATATTAATGACTTAAATAAGTTTAAATAACTATCGTCGGAGCTCCGTCAGTAAAATTTGCCATTGCTAAATGTCTAACAAGGCCAAAAAATCGGCATGTATATATATTACCTAAAATAAGGCGTAATGATATAAGGCGTATAAATCGATAGCATACCGGGATATTCATGATTATTGATTCTCCAAAAAAGGAATTCAGATCAGAACTAAAGCGACTGAGCGAGGAGGGCGAAAGGCTAGCCGAAGCAAAAAAATATCCAGAGGCAGAACGAGCATTCCTGGGGGCTCTTATGTTAATACGCAAAAGCGGCATTGATGCAGACCCCGAAATAAAGCTCTTTGCAAATAGGATAATAAAGAAAAATGGCGATATGGCATTGTCTGTAAACGATGTTATAAAAGCTATGTCCTATTACACGCGCCTGGCAAAAGAAGAGTTGAATTCTCAAGAAGGGAATCAAGCATCTTTAAAAAATTTTTTGGAGAATATGGACAAGGCCGCAAAGGCGCTTGAGGCAATAAACCACGCGGGCAATGCCGTATACGCATCAAAAGGTTTTATAGAGATGGGTCTGAGATATAGCGAGTATAAGGATATGCTGGCAAATAAGGAAAGGAACGGGTCTGTACACGTTACGTGCAAGACTTCTAGGGAAACTGAAGCTTTATTGTTAAAATCCCGTATCTGCATGTATAAGTCGCTTGAAATAATGGAAAAGCTTCCACGCGATCCAAAAGGCCAGAATTACGGTTTCTTGCTTGCAGAAATAAGTGATTTTGCAGTATTCTCCAGAGATTCAGACATGCTCAAGATATGTACCCGTTTGTCCGAACGCAAGAATCCACAATAAGAGCTTATTGTACACGCACAAATCCCACTAATACTTAATAAGGTATTCATCTAAAAATTATTGGTGTTTTAATGCTAGAAATCAAATTGCTCAAGGGCGCTTCTATAAAGGGGTATAAACTTATAGAAGGTTTCCCGGGCATCGGGCTCGTAGGTCCGATGACTATAAGTTATATGATAGATAAGCTAAAAATGGAGTACTGCGGATATATCGACAGCGACAAGTTCCCGCCTATAATATCCATACACGAGGGCAAGGCGATGCCGTCGGTGAGGCTGTATAGCTCTGACAAGATAAAAGCTGTAATAATATTTGCAGAATTTGCAATACCTATATCGACGGTATACGAGCTTACGCAAAAACTCTACGGATTCATCGAAGAAAACAAACTTACCGAGATAATATCGATAAACGGCATGCCTACGAATTCGGCTACCATGGACGAAACTGGCATTTCTAATGACAAGGTATACTCAATCGCATCTTCAAAAAAGCTCTCACAGGATGCCGCAAAGGCGGGGCTGATACCGATAGCGGAGGGCGTGGCGACCGGAGTAAGCGCACTGCTCATGCTCAATGCTGTGATGTCCCAAACCGATGACATAAATATACTTGTGCCTGTGAACCAGAACATAATAGACCCCAAATATGCCGAATTGGCAATACTGTCTATAAACAAGCTGCTAAACTTAAAGATAGATATAACCGAATTGGACAAGGAATCAAAGGAAGTAGAATCAAAAATAAAGGACCTAATAAAGAAAAGCAAGGAAACGCACGATACCTTCAAGAAGGCATCTGAGGAGAGCGGTCCGTCTATGTATGCTTGATTTAATAATTGCAGGGGTGGCAGAGTCTGGTCAGGCTTAAAGGCCACAGAAAAACGCGCAGGACTTAAGATCCTGTGGCTTAGCGCCTTCGTGAGTTCAAATCTCACCCCCTGCACATTAATTTGCACCGGTCGTTTGCCGTAAAAAGGAAAATCTTATATAAATAATGCATTACAATTAACTACTACAATCCGAGTGTTTTTATGGACTCCAATGAACAATATGATATTATAGTGGCCGGTGCCGGACTGGCAGGCGCCTTAGCTGCAGGTATAGCCGCAAAGAAAGGTGCCAGTGTATTGCTGCTGGATCGAAATCCAGAGGACAGTGTAGGCAAAAAGAACAATTGGGGCTGGACATGCGGAGATGCCGTAGCAGGGTCGCATCTTAACTTCATAGCAAAACAGACCGGTCTGACATTTTCAAACCCCGAATTGGATCTGAAGGTTGACGGGGTATATGCGCTATCGCCGGATTTAAGTTCCAGATTCCTTTTTGACGGTGTGGGGTATATCCTAGATAGGCCGGTCTTCGAGACAAAACTTCTCGACTTCGCAAAAAAATCAGGTGTAACATATCTGTCCGAATTTGAAGTAGAGGGACCAATAATAGAGAACAATTTCATAAGCGGCATATTCGGCAAGAACAAGAACAAGGAGCACAAAACATTCCATTCCAAACTTGTAATAGACGCATTGGGTGTGGCTACCGTATTAAGGAGGCGCCTTCCCGACAATGATTTTGTAGAGAAAAACGTAGATATAGATGACATTGAGTCTACAGGAAGGTATATTTACGAATTTGACCTAGATGAAGAAAACCTTAACTATTACGATCCGAAGAACGCACTTATACACCTAAACCAGGAGATGGCTCCTGGTGGATACGGATGGGTCTTTCCGAAGAGCGGAAACAAGGTGAACATAGGATTAGGCGTCCAAAAAAAGAGCCTTGATATAAGGAATGCAAAATTGAACAGGAAGGATACACTTCAAAACCTGATAGATGCATATGTAAAGTGGAATCCAATAATAAAGAATCCGCGCCTTTTCAATAAGAACAATAATGGCAAGGGCATATGGTCCGTAGCTGTGAGAAGGCAGATGGAGTCCCTTGTATTCAACGGTTACATGGGCGCCGGAGATAGTATGGCAATGCCGAATCCCATAAGTGCTGGAGGCATAGGGCCTGCATTGGTATCTGGCGCATTCGCTGGAGAAAATGCGGCGATGGCCGTGCAATCCAACGACGTTTCGACAAAAGGGCTATGGAAATATAACCTAGATTATAACAAAGAATACGGCAAGAAGACCGCAGGTCTGGAAGTTTTCAGGATATACATGCAGTCCATAAACAATGCGACATTGGATTACGGGATAAAATCCTTCCTAACTACCAGCGAGGCTTCGAAGCTTGCGCTGGGCCTTGTTCCGGATCTGACTCTGGCATCGAAATTCAAGATGGTTCTGAAAGGCGCATCAAACATAAATGCGTTCCAAAACCTGATATTTGCAGTCAATAAAATGAAGAAGCTCAACGTGATATACTCGGAATATCCAGAGAATCCGGACGATTTCAAAAAGTGGAAAGCTAGGGTGTCTGTAGAGATAGAGGAAACGAAGGAGCGCTTCAAGCCAAATCCGATATGAAGTGTGGACCATGAACGAATATACAAAATTTGAAAAATCAAGGATAGTCGGCGCCAGGGCGCTACAACTTGCCAACGGTGCCCCGCCTCTTATAAAGGTTCCGGGGGACATGGTAGAACCTCTAGATCTGGCAGAACTGGAATTTGAGAAAGACGTAATTCCGATAACCATAATAAGGGAATGATTAGAGCTGCCGTAAAAATCTGCGATTCCAGTATGAAGGTAGGAATTGCCTAAGCTCGCCTTTTTCCGTTTTTCGGCTGGTTCCGGCGTTGCATCTTTAAAATATCCGCGACATGTCCTGCAAACACGCCATCCAGCCCGTATACCTCGGCATTGTTGAAGCCGAACACATTGTTCCTTAACAACGGGTTTATATCGTCGCCTTTGTTGCTGCTTATACCCAACCCACTTCCCACTATAAGGTCATTAAAGGCTGGCATAACGATGAGCCTGTTAGCCTTTCCCCTAGGATATCTCTCGGTCAATTTTTTCTTGTTGGCTTTGGCGATAAGCCACACCTTTGAATTATAAAAGGCACCGTTGATGTCATACATCCTTATTGCAAAATGGCTGTGCGCGGTTATTATGGTGCCTTTCGACATGGCTTTTACGGATGGCCATCGATGCCCGTGCATAAGTGCCATATCGTCTATAATCATCTCATCGGTTATGCTTTTTAAAATGCCTGAAAAATCATCCACATATGCATCGTGATTTCCGGTTATAAGGTGTACATTGATTCCGCCGTCCTTTAATTGCGCCAGGAATGTCTTGATTATGCGTATCTCTACGTAATCCAACCTAAATATGCTATTCTTTAAATCCCCCAAAATTACCAAATCATCAGTTTTGAATGATGTTGCAATCCCAATCAGCCTGTTCGCTATCATGTCCGTGGCAGAACGCATGTTTACTCCCCTCCACTTCACCTCCCTTTCTACGCCAATGTGCAAATCGCCTACAACTAAATGATTTTTTCCATTATGTGTTGCTATAAGCGCAGGTTCATTATAAATGAATTTTATGCCAGCCTTCTTGCCTTCCATCTAACCATTCCAAAATTTTTTCATTGACAATGAATAAATAATGTTGTAAGCAATTAATTAAGGTGTGCGGATGGCCAATTTTTCACCAACGATAGGCAAGATTGCAGGGATAGATGTGCAACTGCATTGGACGTTCATACTGCTTCTGCTTTTTTCATTAGCAATAAGCCTTCCGCTTTTCATGATATTCGTACTGCTGTTCCTGTTCGTGTTTTTGCATGAGCTTGCCCATTCGATAACGGCAAAAAACAATAACATACCAGTGCAAAAAATAATACTATATCCACTCGGAGGAGGTTCGGTAATAGACATGGACAATATAAATCCACGTCTAGAGTTCAGGGTATCGCTTGCGGGTCCATTATCAAATTTCTTCTTCGGTTTTGTCCTAGGTGCAATTGTAATATTTATGCCGGGAGGGTTTGCAAAAAGCATAGTGCAGCTTCTTTTCATTCTTAACATACTCCTTGCAGCTTCAAACATAATACCCTGGTTCCCATTGGACGGAGGCAGGATATTGCGCAGTTACCTACAGCAAAAGAGATCATTTTTCGCTTCTACTGAGATGACGGTCAAGGTAAGCAACGTTATAACCGTGCTCTTCATTTTAGGGACTTTCGTATTCGTGTATCTGTCCAATGGTTATTCTCTTCTCTACAAAGAGACAATAATAGTATTCGACCTCTTCATTGCCATATTCTTTTATGGCGGCGCGCAGGCAGAAATGCAATCGGCTTATGTGCGCAACTATACTGCGGACCTGCCTTTGAGCACAGTAATATCCAAAAACTACATAACATTAAAACCAAGTGTAAAGATGGGTGGCCTTTATGACAAGATGCTCGCCCACCATACCCACTTGGTAATATTCAAACAAGGAGGTGAATTTAGGCTGGTTTCGCATCTGCCTACCGTAATATCAAACAAGGGTGTAAGCAACTTGATAAGGAAAAACATAGCCTATTTCAGTTCGCCTCTGCCTGTGATCCCATACAACTCTAAACCCTTCCAAGCGCTCAACAAGATGCAGGTTTACGAAACGGGGATTATAGGCGTAGTAAGAAATGGAAGGCTCATAGGAATAATACAAAGGCAGCATCTTGAATCTGTGTTATCCTTACATATATCAAAAGACGGCAAATACTACAAAAATCCAAAAATGCACGGCGCATGAAAACGCATAGCCATCCGTATGCGGCAATCGCCAACGTATAACAAGCACTAAAAATCTTAATGTGCTAATCATTAATGGCGCCGGTGTTGTTTGTGCTTTATATTGACAAAGTAACTATTCATAATTTCAAGTCCTTCAAGCATTCAAACATTACGTTTAGTCGGGGCTTCAACTGCATTGTAGGCCCGAACGGTTCGGGAAAATCAAACATATGCGATGCGCTCCTTTTTTCGCTTGGCGAATCCTCATTCAGGAGAATGAGGGTCACAAATTCAAACAAGCTCATAAGCAATTTGGTAAAGCCCGACAAAGAAACAAAGTTGAAACGGGCATATGTTACTATAGATTTTTCCGGGGACCAAAAAATCCAGATCTCGCGGGTTGTAAGATCCGACGGCAAAATAGGATACAGGATAGGGGGTAAAAAGGCAAAAAGGCAAGACGTAATCGACCTGCTGCATGCAAACAACTGCGGAGTGAACGAAACCAATACGATAACGCAAGGTGAGATAATCAGGATACTCAATCTTAATTCCAAAGAACGCAGGGGATTGATAGACATTGCGTCGGGAATAAAAGAATTCGACGATAAAAAGAACAATGCCATAAAAGAACTCGACAAGGTCGATGGAAAAATAGGAAATGCAAAAATAATGTTTAGCGAACGCGCCGGCTTCCTAAAGGAACTTAAAAAAGAGAAGGAAGATGCCGAAAGATATATCGCAGTCTCTAATTCCATAAAGAGCATAAGCTATACGATACTGAAAAGAAGGGAGAGCCAAATCTATTCTGCGCTGGAAGATGCGATGGGCAGTATGGCGAAAGCCGAAGAAAAGAAGAAAGCAATATCATCATCTATCTCAGAAATCGATAAAAAAATAGGAGAAATTACAAAGTCACGCTCTGAACTTTCGAAGAAACTCAGTGAAAAGTCCATCGAAATAAATTCAGTTAACAGAAATCTTGACGAGATAAGCAAAGGCGTAGCTATAGCCGAATCCGAGTTAAGGGGGGTCAATGAATCTAGGGCCAACCTAAACACACATATAAAGGAATTACAGGAAGAAGATAAGGGTTTGAACAAAAAGATAGGCGATAATAAAAAGTCCATATCATCATTAAAAACAGAAATAGACTCAGGATCTAAAAACATGGAGAAAGTCGAAATGCAATCAATCCAGGAAAATAGCAATTCTACGTCCGAAGAATACGAATCTGTGCAAAAGTCCCTTGATACGCTCTCAAAGGAAGCCGATTCCTTAAACAATGCCCGCATGTCTGCCATTACGGAAATTTCTAGGATATCCGACTCGATAAAAGCGCTATCGTCAAAAGCATCGGAATTAGAAAAATCAATTAAAGAATGGAAAACGTCGATTTCAAGCAAATTGGAAAATACGGATGCGTTGAATGGCAAGATGGCTAAAGGACGCATTAAGGTAAAGGAACTCCAGGAAAAGCAATCCGCCATAAGGGAATCCATATCAGTGTTGGATGAGAAATCTATCAATCTCAGGGAAGCAATAGCTGCGAGCGGAGGCGGTACCGACCGCATGAATGATGAAATAAAGCGCGAAATAAAATCGGGATTCTACGGCAGGGCATACGAGTTATGCACATACGAGGATAAGTATTCAAATGCCATCAATGCAGCTGCAGGTAGCAGGTTCAATTACTTCGTCGTGGAATCGATAGGCGTAGCAACATCTGCGATAAAACTTATTCGTGATAAAAAGCTCGGAAGGGCTTCGTTTATACCTATAAACGACATATATAACAGCAAATCAAAGGTGCAAGAAGACACCACCCCAATAATAAATCTGGTGAAATTCGATAAGGAGTACGAAAAGGTATTCTCGTTCGTATTCTCTAACACATATCTTGTAAATACCGTAGCAGAAGGCAAGAAACATGGGATTGGAAATTTAAGGTATGTAACAATGGAAGGCGACATACTGGAGCCGTCCGGAGTTGTTAGTGGTGGGTTTTCGAGGCAGGCAACGTACCCTGCAAAGATAAGATCCGAACTGGAGAAGATTTCAAATCAAAAGCAGGCGCTTTTGAAAGAGATGGCAAAGATTGAATCTGACTTAGAACTAGAAAAAAGAGTTGTGGGGTCGCTCGAGGTGGATTCGGCTAGCAATGAGATAGAGATAAAACATATCAATTCCTCCATAGCCGTATCGTCCGACGAATTGCAGAAGATCGTCTTTGAAATAGATGCAAAAAAGAAATCGATGCGCGAGGCGGAGCACGAAATCGAAGTATATACGTCCAAAGGCGACAGCATAACAAAAAAGATATCGTCCATGAAAGAGAGACAGGCGCTCCTTTACAAAGCAATATCAAACGCACTCCATGCCGTTAAACCCTCGAAGACAAGCAAGGAGGAAATCGAGAAGGCAAAAAAGCAACGCGCCGAATTGGATTTGCTGAAGATGCAATACGCGTCCATTTCAAAAGAGAATGACATGTTGGACATGAGGATTGTTGCCATAAAGGATGAGATGCGCAAGGCTGTTGAGAGCATAGAGAAACTCGATTTAGCCGTTAAGGAAAAAGAAGCCTACATCACTAAAGGGAAGGCGTCGAAATTCGAGCTTGAAGAAAAAATAAGATCACATGGCAAGGGGTCCGAATCAATATATAACGAGCTCTCGAACCTCGAAAAAACCCTATCTGAAATGGGATTTGAGAAAGGCAGATTGGCTAGCGAACAGGATAAGCTGACAAAAGAACTATTCGAAGCCGAGACTAGGAAAGCCCAGGCGCAGACAAGGCTCAACGATATCAAAGCCGAACTCTCAGGCAGGGCGGCTGCCGAAGAAGTTGAGGGGAGCGCAAGCGAGTTGGAAAGCAAGCTTGCGGTTCTAAGAGGCGATCTCGAAAAGATGGGGGAGGTCAACCTCAAGGCTCCTGAGATGTACACTATAAAAAGCAAGGACCTTGAAGATGCAATGGAGAAGCTCGAGACGCTTGAAAGTGAAAAAGCATCGATAATGAACATGATAAAAGAGATAGAAGCCAAAAAATTTGACGTGTTTATGGATACGTTCAAAACTGTAGAAAGAAATATGCAGAAGCTTTACAATTATACGTATGACGACGAGATAGTAATGTCATTGGACAATCCGAAGGATCCATTCAACTCCGGCCTTTCCATAGCCATAAAGAAGAAGGACAAGGAGCACAGAATAAAATCCGTAGACGAATTGTCTGGCGGCCAGAAATCATACATTCTCATAGTAATGCTTTTTGCAATACAGATGCGCAATAAGATGTCGTTCTATATATTCGACGAGATAGATTCCGCGCTCGACAAAGAAAATTCGAAAAAGCTTTCGAAATTAATAAAAGAGATAAGCTCAAGTTCACAATTCATAGTGGTAAGCCACAATGACACTCTCATATCGGCTGCAGACACTGCGATAGGGTTCTCTATGCAGAATGATGAATCAAAGGCGGTAGGCATACAATTGGTTGGTATGAGCAACAGGGTGTGATATTGGAAAAACGAAAAAAACACGCATCGTCCAAACAGCCCGCAACGAAGAAAGTCCAATCAAAGAAGGAAAAACTGACAGTCTGGCCACTGTATATAATACTGGCCATGCTCTTCATGCTATACCTTTTTTACCAAAAGGTCGCTTTTCTATCGTTGGTTTTTGGCATATCCGTATTTTTCGTATTGGTAACGATAATAGCACTCGAGCTCATATTGGGTGCGAAAGACGAAGGATACAAAAAGATGATGATAGAAATATTCGTCGCAATCGCAATAGTGGCTGCGATATGGCTTTTGCTAAGCGCATATCTGCACACCGCATATCCTATTGACGTAGTGCCGAGCTGCAGCATGTTGCCGCATCTACACCGCGGTGACCTCATATTTGTCCGAGGCATAGAAAACATTTCGCAGATAAAAGCGCCAATACTGAACATTACGAGTACGCAAGCATCAAAGATCCTAGATTCGCCTTCAGAGTCGCTGGAATGCGTAGCATACGGGTATTCTAACGGCAGACTTGAAGTCTCACAAATAATAAAACCAAACTATTCCCTAGGGCTATATTCAAGCTCCGATTCGCAATTGGTTCCATACGGCCAACAAAGCCAGCCGGTCACGTATACGTGTGGCGCGCGCGCGGTAAAGTACGGCAACGGCAGCATCGTCAACGAGGCGTACCTTGCTTCGATAACCGTAAATAACATTACGGTAGTCGGCGATAGGAACAATTCGATAATAGTATACAAGACCGCACCTGGAGACCTTTTTTACAGCGAAGGGGATCCATACGTAGTGCACAGGGTATATGCGATATTGAACGCAAGCGGACAGTATTACATGCTTACTAAAGGCGACAATAATCCGGGGCTGGACATGCAGTATTTCAACTATCCCGCGCCTACAGGTAATGTAATCGGGAAGGTTGTCGGCGCAATACCCTATGTGGGTTATATAAAGCTCATACTGGATGGCAGCATAGCACAGCCCCAAGGATGCAATTATACCATAACGCATCCATAAGGGCATAGCGCAATAAATTGACCTGCATCTTAAATTGCGGATGTCTGTTTAGTAATAATGGCGATTCGCATAATTATTATATATCTTTCTGTAAATAACTACTATTGCTTTGATACGCTTACTACCTAGTTTTGGGTATCCAGCACCAAGTGAAATTCATGGCGGATCTTGCTAATGATATACGTTTAGCTGTAGACAGCGGAGAAACAGCCTTGGGCATAAACAAGGTCATAGACTCTATAAAGGACAACACCGCAAAGCTCGTGATAGCGGCATCAGTAAACAAGGCAGACGCACTTCAGGATGTGATGCACCTTGCGAAAATATCCAACCTCTCTGTAATGTCATTTGAGGGAAATTCGCTGGAATTGGGTGCCATATGCGGCAAGCCGTTTTCCGTGTCCGTATTATCAATAATAAAGCCGGGAAATTCGAACATATTAAACCAGGATAAAGAAACCAAAGAGAAAAAGTGATATACGATGCCCAACGGCGAATTTGCAGCTAGAAAACTTTTAAAGCAGAGGAAGCACCAGCGCATGCTGAAGAAGTGGCTCAAGAGAAAAAAATTACACTTAAAACAAAAATACGATCCTATGGGCACGGTCCCAAGGGCAAAGGGCTTAGTCTTGCAGAAGTTTGCAGTCGAACAAAAGCAGCCTCATTCCGGACAGATAAAATGCGTTAGGGTGCAGCTCATAAAGAACGGCAAGGTCGTAGGAGCATTCGTTCCTGGAGACGGATCCATAAACCATATAGACGAACACGACGAAGTGACTATAGAAGGGCTCGGAGGCTCACAGAGGGGCCAGATGGGATGCATCCCCGGAATGAAATATAAGGTAGTCGAGGTCAACGGCGCAAACATGGTGCAGATACTCAGAGGAAAGGCTGAGAAACCAAAGAGATGAAGTCAGCATGTCTGAAATACCAAACAATGATATCAATATCAACGCGGAAACCGCATCTGGCGCAGCTCAGCCAAAGCAGTCAAAAAGGAAAAAAGCAGCGGTAAAAACAAAAAAAGAGGGAAAAGCCGAAACCCTCCCACAATTTGCTGCAAAGTTCTCGTCTGAAGGCAATCTTTTATTTAAAAAATACAGCTATGCGGTCAGTGTAGACGACTTAAGCTTGAAGAATTACGTGGATTTGAAGCCTTTGGCTTTTCCTTCTACGTTCAGGCGCTCGAGCAGCAAGATGTTTTCAAAAGCAAACATAAACATAGTAGAAAGGCTGGAAAATGCGCTGATGCGCGGCGGGACAGGCAAGAAGATAGGGGGCCACGTTATAAGGACTAAGGGCGTGTTGCAGGGCAAGAAGCTAAAAGTCATGCACATAGTCGAGAAGGCATTCGATAACGTCAATAAGCAGACAAACGAAAATCCATTGCAGATATTCATAAACGCTTTGCAGAACAGCGCGCCAATAGAAGATACAACTAGGATAAGGCAGGGCGGCACGGTATCAAACATACCTGTAGACATAAGTGCAAGCAGGAGGCTCGACATAGCGTTAAGGAACATAGCCACTGCTTCTATAATAGGCGCATTCGCAAGCAAGAAAACGATTCATAGCGCCCTTGCGAACGAGCTCATTTTGGCTGCGAAGAACGATATAAACAGCTACGCTATAAAAAGGAAGAATGAAATAGAGCGTATGGCAAGAAGCGCAAAGTAGTCGAACGGATTAACATATGGTGTTGAATTATGGTAAGAAGGGAATACGTAGTAGATGAAATAGTAAAGCTTATGAAGGGCCAGGAGAACATACGCAACGTGGCCATAATAGCACATGTTCATCACGGCAAGACTACTCTTACCGATTCGCTGCTGGCAAAGGCGGGGCTCATATCAAAATCGGTTGCCGGAGATGCGCTTTACACCAATTTTGAGGCAATAGAAAAAGACCGAAGAATGACGATAAAGTCTGCAAACATATCGTTGGGGTTTGTCTACAACGATACCGATTACATAATAAACCTTATTGACACCCCTGGCCACGTAGATTTCGGGGGCCACGTAACAAGGTCAATGCGCGCAGTGGACGGCGTCGTGCTTGTGGTTGATCCAGTGGAAGGAGTCATGCCCCAGACCGAGACAGTGCTCAGGCAAGCACTGAAGGAAAAAGCAAAGCCGGTCCTTTTCGTAAACAAGGTCGACAGGCTGCTTACCGAACTTAGACTGACGCCGGAGCAGACGTTCGAAAGGCTTTTGAAGCTCATAAACGACATAAACAAGCTTATAGAGCAGTACGCACCGGAAGAGTTCGCGCAGAAATGGAAGGTAAGCGTCGACAACGGGAGCGTAGCTTTCGGCTCTGCGGCAAAAAAATGGGCAATATCAAAGCCCATAATGGAAAAGT
>DAHWIS010000069.1 GCA_027344745.1 Microcaldota archaeon
CTTTCTCTATGTGCCTGCCGTTGAGTATATCCAATACCAGCGGCAATCTGAGCGCTGCAAAACTCCGTACGAATTCTAAAAAACTTCCATAGTGGCATATCAACAATTCGCATAGATACCCAGAAAATCCCTCTATTCGGGATTCAGCACCATATATGCCATTTGCCCTGAGGAAATATTTCAATAGCCTGACATCATCTTTTTGTTTTTCATTCAAATGTTCTTTTACAAATATGTTATGTAGTTGAGTTCTGTCCACGGCTGTGCCCATATCCGCAGAATCTTCGATCTTGAATGCCGGCACTATATCTGCACTTATATCAAGTCTTTTGGATATCAATTTTAGGTAAGGATGCTCTGCATAATTTATTACGAAAGTTTCGTCATTTCCCTGTTTTATTATTTTCCTAGCTAAGAGGAGCGCTTTTTTTTCCATCAACCTTTCCGATATGGTCTTTGGGAAGAGCAGGAATATGTCTATGTCGGAATTTCCTCTTATCTGCGTGCCTCTAGCTACAGATCCAGCAAGTATTATTTCAACCGTCTTTGGGACTACCTTTTTTAGCCTACCCATAAGGTCGTTCGAATAAGCGTCGAGTTCCGCTATCTCCTCTTCTGTGGGCCTTATCTCAGGCAGTATCTTGTTAAATATGCTTTTGAATTTCGATTCCTTTCCTAATCCGTAACCTTTTTTGGATATTTTCGAAACCATAAAAATCTATTTATAAATGAGCAAGCAATATTAATATCTTTACTGATTTATTCCTAATCGGGGCTCTTAGCTCAGGAGTAGAGCGTTCCGTTCGCAACGGAAAGGCCGCGGGTGCGAATCCCGCAGAGTCCAGAGATATTAAACACCTACATATACAAGTTGATGCAATGAATCACAAACTAAAAAATAACCTGATAAATGTAGCAAAGAAACACATAAACAATGATCTCTCCCATGATTTTAATCATGCGATGCGAGTTATGAATCTAGCAGTAAAGATTGCACAGTTGCCGAAGGGGGAAATTTAGACATCATCATACCCGCAGCCCTTTTCCACGATGTTATAGTATACAAGGGGTCCCATAAGTATCACATAGAGCATAGAAAAAGCGCGGAATTCGCTAAAAACACCCTCTTTAAGATTAAGGAATATCCTAAAGAGAAAATAAAACTGGTTGAATATTCAATACTGGTGTGTTCATTCTCTAAGAACATAAAACCAAGAACTCTAGAGGCTAAAATTCTTCAAGATGCTGACTTATTAGAATCTACTGGTGCCGTATCTATTATGAGAACATTTGGGTCTTCTATGCCGATGCACATAACTGCCTACTATGATACAAAAGATCCATTTTGCAGCAAAAGAAGGCCTAACGACAAGAAATATTCCGTAGACCTGTTTTATACGCGCCTTTTCAAGGCGAGCAAAAGGATGCATACAGATACTGCCATAAAACTTGCTAAAAAAAGAGATAAATTCCTCAGAAAATTTATTATGCAACTAGGTATGGAGCTTAACGTATAAATATCTGAATTGCTGCAGATTTATCAGTGGTACTAGTGGCATATATGAATAAGGATAATAGCGCAAACAAACCGAAAGGAGTTGTATCTTAATATATATAAACATACACGAAGTCCACATCACTTTACGTGGGCTGGACGCCAATTAAGTTGGCAATGCGATCATGTATTGCTTAAGCATCTGCTCTGCTAAAAACACAGTAAAGTATTTTTGGTCACCCTTATCGGCGTGCTCAATGCAGCTGTAATATTTCTCTTTGTTTGTTACCTCTATTATCACTGCTGGGAAGCGATTTCTTTGCAAAATCCAATTCATCAGAAGCCTCGAAGTCCTCCCATTACCATCAGTAAATGGATGTATTTTGACTAGTTTATTATGTATTAATGTGGCAAGTTCTATTGGGTGCAATTCTTTCTTCAATTCGTTGTATTCATCAAACAATTTTTGCATAAGAGTGGGAACTTCTGAAGGTTTCGGTGGAATATGTTCAGATCCCATTATCCTTACTTCACTATCCCTATAATCTCCCTGTATTCTACAGGTAGTATTTTTAGTTATATCGTATTGAATTTTACATACAAACCTCTTATCTAGTTTTCCTTTGTATTTTTTTACAAAGTCCCACGCATCTAAAGAATTCAGAGCCTCAATCACGTCATTTGTCCTTGCCCCTTCTGGTGCTATCTTGTCTGAAAGCACTAATGCCGTCTGTCTAAGCGTTAGTTTGTTTCCTTCAATTGCATTGGTGTTATACGTATAGCGTACCAAGAAGTCCTTTGGCAACGCGTTTCCCGGAGTTTTATGGAATACTACTACGGATGCTCTTAAATCTTCTAATTGTTCTACCAACTCTTTAGATAGCCACTTTCCACTATACCTAGATATGGCCTTCTTCTCTATTTCTAAAAAGTATTTCTGTAATTCCTCGTGTTTTGGAACTTCTCTACCGAGAAATATCCTTACCTTTTTGGTTTTTGTAGGTGATATCCTGACATTCTTGACTAGGTAATAGTAGTAATGTTTACCATGTCTCTGCTTTTCTATAAATGACATGTATATGTCTACAATATTAAGATATTTATATATTGTGGACATAATGTCTACAAATTAGTATATTTAACTTTATGTAGCCATATAGAACTATATGCGAGTATATTTTCATGTATATAGACGCATTAAACCTTTCTTTAACTAAATCCAGAATTTTGCCCACGTTACCATGCTTTCAGCTAGCTAGCCGAGCGTTCCGTTCGCAAGAAGCCTTTAGAAAAGGCTTCATCAAAAAACGAGAAGGCTGCAGGTGCGAATCCCGCAGAGTTCATTTATCATCTATGTAATCTGTCAGATAAACAGAAATGTTTATACATTTGTATTCTGCAATATAATCATGGACACCGAAGTAATCAGTATTAGCGTAAAGCGCGGTACTATGGGGCAATCCATAGGGCTTTTGAAATTGCCAAGAAATATAATTCATAGGTATATGATGTTATGTTCATAGCTGCAGCGCTAAAGAATGCTTACGGGCTAGTAACCTGCGATGGTAATCAAGCAGAACTTGCTAGGAAAGTTGGGGTCAAGACAATAGAATGTTAGCGGATTCAAGTTGTGTGGATATGATATTGGTAACCGGCGCATCGGGGCATTTGGGTAAATCGCTTGCATCAGCTCTGCTTGCTGATGGCAATTCAGTTCGCATTTTGGTGGATAAGAATAACCCGCACATCGATGGCGCCGAAATCGTGAAAGGCAATCTGCTTGATATCGACTCGTTGAAAACAGCTGTTTACGGGGTTGATACCGTATACCATCTAGCAGCAATGGTCGATTATGGCCAGGTAAACAAGCAATTAATGCACGATGTCAATGTTACCGGAACTAAAAATCTTTTATCTGTATCTAAAGCGAGCAAGTTTATATATCAATCATCCACATCGGTCTACGGCAATAAAATGCGGGACAACCCTGCAACGCCGAGCACGAAGTGCAACCCTTCAACATTCTATGGCATTACAAAGGCGCTCGCAGAAAAGCTGGTCCTCGAATCAAAGGGGATTGTATTAAGGGCGCCGGTGATATTCGGCACAAGATTCAACGGGCCTTTCTTTGAGCTCCTCAAGATGTTGGAGTCTAAAAGAATGCCAATCATAGGGTCAGGTACAAACAGGCTTCAGTGGGTGCACGTAAGCGACCTTTTGGACGCGCTGGTATTAGCTATGAAAAAAGGCACCAATGGCGAGGTATATCTTGTTGCAGGAAATGATATAGTGACTCAAAAGCAGCTTTACGCGATATTATCGGACGCCATAGGTGCAGCACATCCATCAAAAAGAGTGCCTTTGCCTTCAGCATACGCCCTTGCATATGTGCAAAAAGCGATATCTGTGTTCACAAGAAAGGAGCCTAGGGTAAAATTGGAATATCTTAGGCGGATAACGTCCGATAGAACGTTCGACATATCAAAAGCCAAGAGGGACCTCGGGTACAACCCTAAAAATAGCTACATGGGATGGGCAGCAGATTTGGCAAACGACTACAAAAGCATGCAATGACATCTCGTAACCGAATACCTAAAATATAATGTGGATACTCAATGCCTTTTATAGATGCACGCCTAAATAAATTCAAGCATCAAACGACCGTGTTAAGATGACAGAGCAAATAAAACCTTATAATTCAACTGGCCTCGCCTTTATAGTCGATGTAATGGTTATAGCTGCGGCGACCGGCATAACGTTCATAAGCACCCAAAGCATCACAGCTGCAACGATAATGCTGCTGGTGTCTATGGTGATAATATTCTCGCTTTCCCTTAGGGTTATCAGCGAATGGAACCGCATGCCCGTGTTGAGGTTTGGAAAATATCAGGGCATAATCGGCCCAGGCCTATACGCCATAATGCCAATAATAGATTATACTCCGATGGAGTTAGACTTGCGTGTCATAAGTGTATCATTCAGGGCAGAAAAGACGCTAACTATTGATAATGTGCCGGTCGATGTGGAAGCCATCCTTTTCTGGAAGGTCATAGAACCTGAAAAAGCTGTGCTCAACGTTCAGATGTACATGGATTCCATACAGCTAGCATCCCAGACGGCACTGAGGGACGTAATAGGCAAAAACGAACTGTCGCAGATGCTCGCAGGCAGAGACGTAATAGGCAAGTCTATAAAAGATCTAATAGAAGAAAGGGTAAACAATTGGGGCATAGACGCCATATCCGTAGAAATAAGGGACGTAGCTATACCCCC
>DAHWIS010000072.1 GCA_027344745.1 Microcaldota archaeon
TCAACGCTCTTCAATGCTGCTCTGGCTTCTGCCGGAAGAAGGCCGAGGTTCCCAATCACCTTTATGCGCACGCCGTTGTCCTTTAGCCTTTTGAGCAGTTTCCTGTCGTTTGCGGCTTTGACATATAGCTTATATAAAATGCTAAGTTCCATCCTGCTTCTATTGCTTATGTTTTCGGTAGACAGGGCCCATACCGTAAGCGTTTTTCCGCCAAAACCCTTTAACCAGATGCTAAAGTCTATGAACTTTTTGATGCCTAAGCTGTAACCCCTAAGTATGCTTACCTTGTGGCTATTCGCCCATCTCCTGTTTCCATCCGGTATAAGAGCCAAATTTTTCGGAACTTCGAATTCTTCCATTACAGCACCATAAACTTATCATATAGTAAACATTTAATATATTAAAGCTACTTATAATATTCAAAGGGACATATTTTATAAAGGTTTTGCAGGTGCGTTTGATGTTAGACTATTTTTATGAGGCAAACGAGATAGAATTGATAAAAGGCAACGATCCTGCAGTAGCCGCAATGCTCGAATTTGCAAAATCGGTTTCAAATGGTGCGAATCCAAAACCGCTAATGCTCTATGGGCCGCCGGGCACCGGTAAGACCGCATCGGCAAGAGCGCTGGCAAAAAAGGAGGGGTGGAATCTGGTGGAGTTGAATGCGAGCGACTACAGGGACAAGGACACCATAAAGAGGACGTTGGTGTCCGCAGCTACGTCGCGTTCACTGTTCGGCGGCAGAACATTGATACTTTTAGACGAAATAGACGATCTGAGCAAAAGGTTCGATACTGGGGCCGGAAGCGCCATAACTGAATTGCTCTCAAAATCAAGAAACCCCATCATATTCATAGCGAACGACATGTGGGACCAAAGCATATCGTTCCTGAGAAATAAAACCACCCCCGTGCAATTCAAGAAGCTTAATCAACTTACGATAACCTCCATACTTTCTAATATGGCGTCTAAATTTGGATTGGGTGTAGATAAGGACATAATATCGGCTATCTCGAGCAGGTCAAACGGAGACGCGAGGAGCGCCATAAACGACATGATGGTACTGGTAGGTGCACAGAAGGATTCACTCGAAGTGATAGGTTTTCGTGACAGGAAAAAGGACATATTTAGCGTTCTTGACGGAATATTCATGTCCAATACGCTCACCGCTCCCATGCGTGCGGTATCCAACAGCGACCTTTCCAACGACATGCTAATGCAGTGGATCAACGAGAATATAACGAACAGATACGGCGCGCTAGCCGATCTGGAGAAAGCGTTTGAGACGCTTTCACGCGCATCGTTCTATTTCAACCGCGCCCAGAAAGCGCAGTACTATACATACTGGAGATACATGAATGTGCTGATGTCGAGCGGGATAGCGCTATCAAAATCGACATACCCAAACACCTTCAAGCGCTACGAATTTCCAAAGAATATAAAGGAGCTTAGCGGCTCTAAAGTCGAACGGGGCACCGCGGCGCAAATAGCCAAAAAGCTGCAGAAGCGCCTGAAGTCGAGCATATCCCGCATAATATCCGAAGATATGCCAATGATATCTGCCATAATAAATGATTCTTTTTCCAAAGGCGCAAAAAGATCAGAGGTGTACGATTTCTTCGCAAAGACCTTCAATATGGATGCAAAGGAAGTCGATTGGGTGAAAGAAAGTTTCAGATTGCAATAAGTTCTCTTAAAAGCAAATGCAGCACGCTGTCCGTTTCACCATAATCCACTTTGATGCTTGCGGCTTCGTTGTGCCCTCCTCCGTTTTGTATATATTCGACGCTTTCTTTAAGCTTTGCTATGATGCCAAGTAAGTTTATCGAATCAGATATGCCCCTGTTGACTCTCACCGATATATAATTCCTATAATACACTATGGTGATGGTCTTCAATCCATTAATCTCCTCAAATCTATCCTGTAGTTTTGTTGTATACCTGCCTTGCTTTATGTATTCAAATCGCCTATCCGCCACTGCTTTGTAATCCAGAACGTATGTGGCTATGCCGCTTTTTGTAATACGCCTCTTTGCGTTTTTTATCCCTATATCGAGGGACTCGGTTATCTGTGCAGAAGCGCTGTTTAGCACGCGCGCAAAACTTTCTGAGTCTGTAATCGTCTGATCCAGATATCGCGGCGTTATCCGTTTATCCTGGTAACCTATCCTGTCATTGGCGGTCAAAGAATCCAGGACGAGTGCGAGATCGTGCGCTTTTTCAGTATGCGTGGAATATTTGCTATGGTCGCTATCCAATGCCGCTTTTTTAAACAGTGTAAAATCAATCTCCGGCGCAAGTTTTTCTGCTATGGACGTCGTAATCACGCCTGCACATATGTTCGAATCCATTCCTGACGTCCATGGATTTATGTAAAAATCAGAATCGGCATACGGAAAACCGTCATAAACCGGATGGTGGTCAATCCAAATCATGGAATATTTCCCAGACGCTTTTTTGATTGCGTTTTCGCTTTCATAAGTAGTCCCAAAATCCGTAAGAAGTATGACCGGCTTCCTGATCGATTTGTAAGAATTGAATATCGACTCATCTGCGAAAAGCGAATCATCGCTGTATGCTATGCTTTTGTTCATGTTCCAATATACATTTGCATTTTCATCTGCAAAAAATTTTTTTCCGATGAAGCTAAATGCCCTATACAATGCAATGGCTCCAGTGGATCCATCGCCATCGTTATGAAACCTTACCATTATTGGCGCCCCAGATACATATGCCTCGAGCAACGCAATGGCGCAGGACTCAATGGCGGTGGCATCGGCATCTATAAACTCGTCTATCTTTTTGCCAATGCTGCGCGGCATGTTTCCGCGAATGCCTACAGACTTTGAAAATTTCCCTATAAGCGCGTCGCATTCGGCATTAGACGCCTTGCCATGCGGCTGTTTCGCGTTGGTGTACGGCGCCTCAAATTTACCATCAATGTCTATTCTATCGTGCAAATCCAATGGCACAGCGCTGCGCATTTGGATTACCCTATCTGGCCACATCACGGTGTACCTGTAGTCATTGCCCCTGCTGCCCATTCTTATCGATGTTACAATGCCGTCCATTTATATCATCTAGCTGCTGCTCGAATTTATGCTCGAAAGGCATACGGAATATTCGGTTGCGTTAGTCACATATTTGCAATATGTCGAATTGCCATATTGCGAAGCCTGGTTTATCAGTTCCTGGTTTATGCAGATGTTTTTGTAGTTGTTGGGCAATACGCCGCATATCCCAAGTATCTGGCTGTAACTGAGCGGTTTGTTCTGTACGCTTTTAGCCGAAGCCAAGCATATGGGCTCCACACTTCTAGATTCAAAATTACATAACGAGGCGTTTTTCGTTATCCCCGCAAGATTAAGATAACATAACTCCTGGTCAGAAATGTTTAGAAATTCATACGAACCCGGATTATAATTCGATGCATTCTGCAACAAACCGACGCCAGGCATACTGCTGGCATTCAATCCTAGCAGCTCGCTTATGGGTATGCCGTTGGCGCTTGAATTGGGCAACGCGCTGCAATAGTTTTGGTCACGCAGTGTTATTGCATTTATGTAATAGAATTTGTCCGTGCATTCGTTGCCGAGCTGTGTATTATTTATAGATTTGCAATACGACAAATTTGAGAAATTTCCAAGATCTGCGAAAGCATAGAAGCACGAAGACATTACAGAAGAATTTTCCACGTTTTTGCACACGCTTGCATTGTATGCCGCGGTTTCAAACTGCGATATGCATCCAGAATAGCCGGTCGAAGAGCTGTTTATGTAGTTGCATACCAAAGAGTTTGACGTATCCGCAGCCATCCCCGAAAAGCATCCATAACCGCTGCTGCCGGGTATGCCCATGCATATGGAGAGGTTTTTCGTAGACAAACCCAAATCCGATAGGCATGCGTATCTAGATGGTGCAAAAACTATGCCCTTGCAATGCGAGAGCGGCGTCTGGGGCATCAGCGATCCTAAGGCAACAACTCCGGCCAACAGTACAAGCAGCATTACCGACCCTACAAGCACAACCATCCGCTGTTTTTTTCTACCGTTTTTTCCTGCTTTGCTTTTTGTGTTTGCAAAATTGCCTGCATTTCCCTGTATAGTGCCTCCTCCTCCTTGCCGTTCCATATAATTACATCTCTCCGTCCTGTGTAAGCGTATATATCTTGAAGCCCGAGTTTGTTATCTCGTATGGTGCAAGCATGTTGCTATGGTTGGACCCCCTCATCTTGACTATCTCGGCTGTCAAAGTTCTTTTGTCCACTTCGCTGTTCTGGTACAGCACTATTATGCCATCGAATATGAAGAATTCGGGCTCGAAACGCAGTTTGTCTCTATCGGAAGAAGGAATTTCCACAGTAAGCAACGAAGTCACGTTTAGCCTCCTAAGGTTGGATGTAAGCGCCAGTAAGGATCTTCTGTAGCTTATGTCGTTGCCCATCATGAGTCTGAGCAGCGATATGGAATCGACGGCTATGCATCTGGATTTACTATCGGTTATGACGCTTTCGATGTCCGATACTATGTTACCAAACGAATACGCGTCAGAATCGCTCTGTTCCCTTAGCTTTATGGACGGTTCCCTACCGTCTATAATAAGCATGTTACTCTCAATTAAATCATCTATGTCTGTGAACGTCGTGAACACTTCCTTTGCGTTCCTGATAATAGCATCTGCACTCTCCTCTAATGCTATGAACGTAGAAGGTATGCCCGCTTTGGCGTTGCGGTAGAGATACTCAAACGAAAGAAGCGTCTTTCCGGCTCCGGGCCCTCCAGCCACTATCACCTGACTTTTGAGCGGAAGCCCGCCGTATAGCATATCATCTAGACCCGATATACCTGTGCTAATCTTTTTAATTTTCTCATCCATAATACCACATACTATATTGTATAATCTGTTTTTTAGCCTTTGCTATCTCCTATTTTACAAGGATGCACATTTAAATAATTTCTTGATTAGAAAGGTATTGATATAATGCAAAAACGTTTGGTTTATTTTGGGTTGCTTCTGATAGTGCTATCGATAATACTGTTCGGCGTAATAGCAAATTCTACGTCGTCTACATTCTCAAAGCTGTATGGCGATCTGGTATACAAGAACATAACGATAAATCCGAATTCATTGTATTACATCAGCATAAATTCAACTACGGCTTCGCCGATGCTCGTAGGGATCGGCATGCACTCACCTGCGCTGGTATTCCTATTCAATGCGAGTTCCTTTTCGGCATGGATGTCCGGTTCGGGCCCTAAATCCGGACTTGGCGGCGCCCTTCTCCTTGAGGGGAAAGGACTTATGCTGGCGTATAATAACACAAGGAATGTATCGATTCCTGCCGAGCCTAACAGCGCATTAGAGTATCAGTCAAATTCATCGGGAATAAATCTGGGTGAATTGCCTATCGGCGGCTATAAATTTGTGATAGACAATGCGAACGGCAGCAGTTCATCAAATACCGCCATAAATGCCACATATGTATTTCTGCCCTCCTCCTCGGTAGCGAACATAACCAGCGGCACTAGCGGTATGGGCCTGTTGAGCGTTGCTGCCCTGATATTATTTATTTTGGGCGTGGTGCTTTTGGTATACGGCATTATAAAACGGTCGCCTTCAACTTCAAAGTCCGTAGTTGCAGGATTGTCGGGCGGAACGCCCTCTGACGAGGCGATAGATCAGCTATACAAAAGCATCAATTCAGGCAAGCTAAAAACAGGTATTAGTACAAAAGCGAAACGTGCCGCAAAACCAAAAGTCTCAAAAAAGAAGAAGACCCGATAAAATGGACGAGATGCAAGAAAAAATAGCAGGCGAAATAACTCTTTCAGACAGCCCAGGAAGCGTGATGAAGAAGTGGCGCGAGCTTTTCGGGATTACACAAGTGGAGCTGGCAAAGGCAATACGGATATCTGCCTCTACAATAAGCGATTACGAAAGCAATAGGCGGTTGAGCCCCGGCGTGGGCGTGATAAGGCGATTTGTGGAAGCGCTTTTTGCAATAGACGAATCCAAAGGAGGCGCGATAAAACAGAGCCTGGCCAAGTTTTCCGGAGAGAAGAAAACAGAATCTCCAGCATACATGATACACGATTTTGTCGCACCTATCAGCGGGGTAGATCTAAATAGGATAATAGAAGGCAAGGTTGTAGCCAGTCCAAACTATTTGGATTCGGTGAAGCTGTTCGGTTATACAAAACTTGACAGCCTTAGGGTGATATTGGAATTATCGCCATCGGAATATCCGATGCTTTTCGGTTCCACCACAGAGCGTGCATTCATATTTGAACACGTATCAACCGGCAGGTCGCCCATGGTGGTGATAAGGGTGGCTCCGATAAAGCCGAAGATAGTGATAATCCACAACATAACAAACATAGACAAGCTGGCTATTAAAATAGCGCAGATAGAAAAAATACCATTGCTTACCACAAAGCTTTCAATAGAAGAAGTTGAAAGCAGGCTGAATAAGATATGAATCGCGCAACCGCAATGCAGCCCCAAACGTCTGCTTTTATCTCCTCATTTGGCACATCTAGGCTTGCAAGCGCATCTTTTATTGCCTTTACGAAAGCCAGCGGACCGCATATGTAGGCCGTCCTGCCCTTTACATCCGGCACGTGCCTGCTTATCATGCTGCTATCCACGTGCCCTTTTTCTCCGTTCCAGAGATCACCTTCCTGTGGGCGTGTGACTGTGACGACAAGAGTAATGCCCAATTCGGCACATGTCTTCTCAAGCTCGTCCCTGTAGATTATTTCGGTGGGGAACTTTACGCTGTATAATAGCACGCCATCAATTTTTATCCCGGTATTTTTTATATGCCTTACCATGGACATGAACGGTGCAAGTCCGGTGCCGCCCGCGACAAAGAGCACCTTTCCATCCTCTCTAGGCACATACTTAAATTGTCCGTGTGGGCCAACAACGTAATACCTGTCGCCCTGCTTGGACTCTGTCAGATATGACACATGGCCGCCATGTTCTTTCACTACAAAAAATTCAAGGTCCTGCGCATTTGGTTCGGATGCTATCGAGAAAGCCCTTGCAACAAGCATCTTGCCCGTGCCTTTTTCTATACCCGATATCATCGCAAACATGCCGGGGTCAAAATTCATCGGTTTTTGATCTACAGGTTTCATTCTCACTATCTGAACTTCCGGTGTCCCGCTAAAGCTTTCTGAAAGTTCATAAAGCCTTTTTTCAATAGAGTATAAATTATCTGCCATGCTATCACAAAATATGCAATACTACATTGCTTAAAAAGAGATTTATTTGTTTCGAGATGAAAGCGTTTATGCGGTACATGGATGCATATGCAAAAAATTACAGATTGCGATTAGTTCCTATGAAATCCAATATGAGCGAAGCAACCTCCTCCGGATTAGAATAATGGGGATTGTGTT
>DAHWIS010000041.1 GCA_027344745.1 Microcaldota archaeon
GTACGTCACAGAATTTGAAGATGAATATTTAGAGAAGGCCAAGAGAACTGCGAAACCAAAAATGCACATAGAAGGCGCAGTCGATAGCGAAGTAGTAACAAGATTTCCCCCCGAACCTGGCGGCTATATACACATAGGCAATGCCAAACAGTGTATACTGAGCGACGAATTTGCAAAGATATACCACGGGAAGATATACCTTTATTGGGATGATACAAATCCCGAGAAATGCAAGGATGAATTCGTGCACGCCATAAAAGCCGATACGGACTGGCTTGGCATATCATTCTCAAAAGAATATTTCGCAAGCGATTCGATCGAAAAGATATACGACTACGGCAGGGAAATGCTAAGGCAGGGCAATGCGTATATCTGCTCATGCCCCGAAGACGATATAAAAACCAAAAGATTTTCTGGAATTGAATGTGCGCATAGGGATTCCGATAAGCAACAGAATATTAAATACTTTGAGGATATGATAAACAATAAGGTGCCAGAAGGGGAATCTATCGTAAGGTTTAAGGGAGACATGCATTCTACTAACACTGCAATGAGGGATCCTACCCTGTTTAGGATAAAAAAATTTCCCCATTTCAGGCACGGCACAAAATACGTATTATGGCCGACATACCATATGAATACACCGATACTGGATTCCATAAATGGCGTGACTGACGTAATAAGGAGCAAAGAGTACGAGCTTTGGGACGCCGTCCATAAAATGATACTGTCCTTCCTTGGGCTGAGAGAACCAAGGATACACACGGAAGCAAGACTCAACATAACGGGCACTACGACGAAGAAAAGGGACATAAGAAGGCTGCTTTCGGAAGGCAAGATAACCGGCTGGGACGATCCCCGACTAGTGACAATAATCGCATTAAGGAGGCGGGGCATAATGCCAGAAGCAATAAAGAAATTTGTATTGAGATTTGGCATGAGCAAGTCCGATGGGGTAGTCGGCATCGATATGCTGCTGTCCGAGAACAAATCTATAATAGACCCTATCGCCAAACATTTCTTTTTTGTAGCCGATCCTGTGCCCGTAAAAATATACGGTGCTGACGGCCTTAAAGTGAAATTGAAGATGCATCCGGCGGCTAACATGGGGTTCAGAGAGTATGCCACCGACGGCAATGTATTTATAAGCTCGAGCGACATTTCTGACTCAGACGTGGGGCACACGATAAGGCTGAAAGACTTTGTAAGCATAAAAATAGTGTCGTATTCGGGCAGCGTAGTTTCAGAAAAATCAGATGGTGTGGGGCGCATATTGCAATGGGTCCCATCGAATGCGGCAATCAAATGCAAAATAATGGTGCCCGGAAATCTATTCGATAAAGAGGGCAATTACATAAGCAGTATGGATGCAGTGGAAGGGTATGCGGAAAGCATGGTTGGCGAACTCGCACTTCATTCGATCGTTCAATTCGAAAGATTCGGCTACTGCATACTGGACCAGAAAAACGATTCGGTGCCGACATTCATATTCATATCTAAATGATGTTCAGCCTTTTTGCCAATTCGTCTATGTTTGGGCCCTCAAGGTATTTGCGCAGCGTGTTTAAAATCCTAGCCGATTCTTTATGCTTATTCTTCTTGAAGAGGCAAAACGCATAGTAATAAGCTGCGTTCAGCACGTTCTTCCCGTTTTTTATCATTTCTGCAGAAATTTCCATAGTTTTATGCAGGTCGTCATTTGCAGAGTAAAATACCATGCCTGCGTACGAATGCAGTTCGTCCGCATCACGCCTGTCCAGTGCTGCAAGATTCATCATGGCTCCCCTGAATTGTCCAAGCTTGATTTGCGAAAGTAATGCAAGGTACCTTTTGTTCGGCGTATCCTCCTCGGCAATATTTGAATTCAATATGTATGCGGTTTTATTAAGCAGCAACTTTGCTTGGGACATAAACCTTATAGAATCCAGTCTGCGTGCAGAATTCTCCTCCATGTACCCCTCCCTTTTATAATCTATCAGCGAGGTCTCATAGTTTGAATATGCTATGCATAAAAGCGCCTGCGCATATAAAAATCCAGGTTCTGCGCGCTGCAAGAATATGGAATCATATTCCTTTATTGCAGATTCATAATCCCTCTTGCTCAATGCCCCATCAATATTTTCAAGGGATTTCAAAAGGGCAGGGTCTTTCGATTCCAATACGTCTTTTGTAAAATCTACAAATTGTTCGCACCTGGTGCATATGGCGTGGTCGCATGTTGATTTATTCGCTTTTCCGCAATACCTGCAGATGAGCGCATTGCTGCCCTGCCCTGCCTTGTCTATTGCATCTATATAACGTGCTATCTCGTCCATCGCATTACCTTTTTTTCAATACTGCAAAAAGGTGCAATTCATCATAAGGCTCCAGCCGCACTTTTTCTACAATATCAAATGTGTCGCCCAGATTTTTCAATTCAGCATCAAAGACCTCTTCAGGCTTTTTGCCTACATCTATGCTCTGCGACTTTATTATGAAATATGCAAACCCTCCGCGCTTGAGGAATCTGCTGTTCTCCTTCAAAATTGCCGATTGCTCTCTAGCCGATACGTCTTGGTAAAGCACATCGCATTCCTCTATGTATCCTTTGTAATTTTCGGTGTCTCTTGCATCGCCCAATATCGGCAGCATATTGCTTCTTGCGTCGCATACGTTTATGAGTTCACGCATATTCCTTTCGGACAGCTCTATACAGTATACTATGCCGTTATGCCCCACTATATCGCTAACATGGCTCGATGTTGTGCCTGTTGCAGCGCCGAGGTAAAGTACCTTTGAGCCTTCGGTTATGTGCATTGCACGCAATCCATTCAGCAACGCTGCGGAGAGTTTGCTTCGATACGGGTTCCATAACCTATATTCCACGCCGTTGTCCATCAGCGTTTCTTCGCCATAAACCCTTCTTCCCTTTGCAAGGTTTACCGTGGCAATCCTCCCGTTTATCGAGAAAACGCCGGGAAAAATCATTTTAATCATAAATCAGATATGGCGTTTATTCTATAAAAATCTATGCGGGTCCGCCCTTTATAACGGTCTGGCTCTCTCTCCATGACTAATTTAAATAGTTTCTCAAATAAATCTAATTGCATATACGCGAATGCTGGTCCGATGGTCGAAAATATACTGATGGATAAGTTCTTTCTTGACATATTCCCAATAGTAAAAACTTCGTCAGATGACAAGCAGGCTATAAATAATTTTATAGAAGTAGTAAAAGACGTTTTTGGGATCGACAGCGCAGACGTGTCCCTTCTCTCCGGAAATAAGGAATACGGAGAAAAACTCGACGAATATATACAAAACACAAAGAAAGTATATGTAGACAATCAGTTGAGCGAATATTCTGCGTTTCCAGAGCTCATAAATTATAAGAATAAAGGGTATTCAAGTTTTGCAGCCATACCTGTAATCGCAAGCGGTAAGACCATAGCGCTTCTAAAGCTTATGGCGAAGCAGGAAAACAGGTTCAGCAATGACATGCTTACTGCGCTGTCGATAGGCGGGTTCTTCATAGGGATGTTCCTTGCATATAAGAGCGAATCCGCAATGAATCTCAAAATAGCAAATTATTTCGATGCTGCATTTAATTCAAGCACGCCCCAGATGCTGGTAAACTCCAGCGGACAGATAATAAAGCTGAATAAGAGTGCGATATCCATCTTTTCCATAACCTCCAATTCAAAAGCGGGTTTTAATGACATAATGAGGATTCCACTTGAAAAGGTATTTGCACTAGAACGCGGAAAATCAATCGATGCAATAATAACGGTAAACGGCGAAGAACGCGTCTTCAGCATATCGTCATATAAAATAAATGACGACATGGTTCATATAGCTGTCAACGATTCTACAGAACTCAATGCATTCAGAAACATTGTATCCTTGATCAGCGCATCAAAAGGAACATATCTATTTATGACCGACAAAGCGCTCAAGATAAGATCAGCAATAGGAAAATTCGACGATGTGTCAAATGGAGGGGAATACTTTATCGGCAAAAATCTGTCCGCGTTGATGCAAAAGCCGTCGCAGAAGCAGGAGGCAGATCTGCAAAAGATAGGCAAGTCAAAATCCGGAGTTGGCGACATGATGATTGGAAGCGCGCCTATGCATGTGCGTTATTTGATAAAGGACATAGGAGATGGCTATGCATTTGTAGCCACTAACGCCGAAATGGAAAAATATTCCGACCTTTTAAGGGAGAACCTGTACGGATTCATCAATGCAACATCCGATGCCGCTGTAACTCTGGACGAGCTCGGTTATATAAAGGACTGCAATATATCTCTTGAACAGGTTCTAGGCTACAAGAAGGACGAGATAATAGGCACGGATGTGAGGAACCTGTACGTAGATCAAGCAATATTGGACCGAGACATAGCATATGTGAAGTCTGGGGGCGCGGTCGATGGCACATATATAAATCTGCAAAAAAGGAACCATGGGATAATACCCTGCATACATTCTATAAGGGGCCTAAAAGGCAGGAACGATGTCGAATACCTGCTGCTCATAAAAGAGCTTGCCACAAAGCGCAGACTTGAAGATCAGGAAAGCGAACTGAGGGCTCAATTGGCGCTCTCAAAGAAATTCAGGATGAATAGCGAGTTGAAATCGCAATTCATATCAGATATAACCCACGAGCTCAAAACGCCGCTGACAAACATAAAGGGATTCTCTAAGCTGCTTTACGACGGGGATTTCGGCAAACTGAACGATGACCAGATGGAATACATAAAGACCATACTGGATGAATCAGACAGGCTCATGATTATAATAACCCAGGTACTTGACGCCGCAAAGCTCGAAGCGGACAAGGTGAAACTCGACATAAAAGAGACCAACCTCCGCGATATGCAGAACAATCCAAGCATAAAGGCATTGGAGGAGCGCGCCAGAAACAATGGCCTGGACTTCCGATGGGAATCGGATTACGACGTTCCGATAATAACCGCAGATCCAAACAGGCTCATACAGGTCTTTACCAATTTGATAGGCAACTCGATAAAATTCACAGAAAAGGGAAGCATAAAAATTCACATATTCAAGAAATCCCGCGGCAAAATCCAATGCGAGGTCTCTGATACCGGGATAGGCATAAGCGATGAGGACAAACGGGGGATTTTCAAGAAATTCTATCAGGCCCAAAAACGCAGCCTTATAAAGCCTGACGGTACGGGCACCGGGCTAGGCCTCGCCATAACAAAGGAAATCATAAGGCTGCACCATGGC
>DAHWIS010000051.1 GCA_027344745.1 Microcaldota archaeon
ATCGCTTATCACAGCTATAAGCGTTGATGCAATGGATAATATTATTATGACAGATATTGCTGCCTCGACTATGCCAACATAGCCAAACGCCCCGAATATGAATGGGTATGTGGCGACAAGTGCACCTATGAAATAGAATGCGCCGGTATAATATGCATCTTTTATCGGTTTTGTTGTCGCCCGCATTCTTTTCTCTAATGACTTATCAACTACCATCTCGGATTTAGAAGACAGGTATGCACCAGACGCCATAGAAAGTGTACCTGATATGCCCACTATTATGCCGGTTATCGCAACTATGAAGCTGGATGATGCTATCATTGCAAGTCCAGATACCACTGCCAGTATTTCTACAAGACCGTCGTTCATCCCAAAAACTATAGAACGTGTATAGTCTAGCCGCGCCTCGTGCTTCTCCGTCTCTTTCAGAAGCACGTCTTCATGTTTTTCTTCGTCTTTTATTATGCTGCGTACTTTAGTGCGCACTTTACTGCTGATGCCCCTTTTCATAAGGTCCTTATATTCATCCAGCCCCTTTTTTTCATTTCTTTCAAGCAGCTTTGTCACAAAGGCTATGCCCATTAGTTTTCTTGCTATCAGGTACATATACAGTTTAACCCTTGAGCTTATTGGCATGCTGTATCCTTTTGGGTCTTCCCCTGAAAGCGCTGCCCATATTTTTGCATGCCTAAGCTCGGTATGCATTAGGTCGGTGACAAGCTTTTTCAACTCTAAGGACTTTTCGTGCTCTGCTATCAGTCTGTATAAATTAAAGTCCGACATTTCGGCTTCGAAGAACCTTTTTTCTAGGCTATTTTCGGTTCTTTTGTTTATACAATCAGCCATTAGCAGTTATGTTTTGAATAAATAAAAGCTTTCCGATATGGCTACTACCTTTTGGGAAGAGTTGTGGCATTTTCCATCAATGTCATTTGATTCCAACGGTGCGGCATTTTGCATAGTGTTTCATCTTCTTAAGCGCCTAGCTGGATTTCCATGGCGCATAAAGTTGCTACCGATTCGCTCTATCTCGTTGTTTACCTCTAGAAATATATGATATATGGGCATAAGGCTGCGCGTTACTTTTATATCATCGGTTATAGAACCATTGGTCAGGCGATTGTCATTCCAGTATGAATTAGATTTATTGATTTTAAGTGCATAGAATATATCTCCTTCCTCATTTTTACTGTGAATTTCCTCACCTAATATGGAGGCAAGATTCACCATAGTCCTACATTCGTTTATGTGCTCGCGTTCCCGGCTCATCAGCCATCTCTTTATGTGGTAGAGCTCCTTTATGTAATCTCTATCATGTGTTTCATCATATTTCTTTTTGAAAAGTGATAGGTTATATGAAAATCTGGCTAATGCGCCTTCTAAATCGAAAAACCTGTTGTATACCGACCACGACAATGCACTCTTACCTCTTGCATCCCTTATAAAAGGATCGACGCCGCAATTCTTACGCAAAAATTCCATGGCTTCTACATCTCCCTTGTAGGATTCCCACATATATTGAGTATATCCACTAGGGATGCTACGTGAATCCATGTCTGCCTCGGCTTCAAAAAGCATTTGATATATTTTTATGCGCTGGTCATGGCTTATTATGTTGTTTTTTATCCAGCCCACTGATGTCATAAGCTCCTGCTGTTTCTTCGACCCTGTCGGGTTAACGTAACTTGTTGTTTTTCTCATATTTGGATCTGCACCTTTCCGAAGAAGTATTTCTACCTGTTTTTGGTCTCCATTCCAACACGCCCACATAAGGGGCGTCTCGCCGTATATGTTAGGTTCATTAACGTTGATGAAATCTGGCAGGGCCTCCAAGGCCTTGTAATTTTTGTATTTGAGCGCTGAAAATATGAAATTGTTTCCTGCGTTTGGCGACCTGATGCCGAAATCAAACCCTTCGTTATATATGTTTTCAAATTCCGTTTTATCAAGCCTAAAGGTTATTGCATCATGGACTGGGCTAATGAAGAAGTCTTTATCACTGGATTTTTTGTTTTTCGTTAAACTAGACACGTAATACCCTCAATCTTATGTTGCACCATATACTATTTAACTAACTTGCGGCATTGGCGATGATTAAGTGCTTTAGATTCATAGCAACCGCGTTATAAAACGATTTTAATAATATTTATGACTATGCAATGGCTTTTATCGGTGTATACAGGCATAAGCAAAGGATTATAAACTGTTATTACTATAATTGATTACAAAAAATGTGATCTTATGAAAGGAAAAGTGAAAATGTTTAATGCAGCCAGAGGATTCGGCTTCATAACAGGAGAAGATGGAAAAGACGTATACGTCAACGTCGCATCAATTGAAGGTGGGGCAGCCCTTGCCATAGGTGACAACGTAGAATATGAAGTAGTACAGGGAGAACGCGGACCGGCTGCGAAGAACGTAAAGAAGATTTAATCATAAATAGGGGGTCGCTTTTGTGGCCGCCCGATCTGATTTTGTAGATATACGCTTGTGCCATATATGGTTTAGGTTTTTTGATACTTGGTTATCTGGGCTCCAACACTACCTTTGCATACTTGTTTATATTTATATATTTTGAGCTATAGTTGGCTATATTGTCCAAGCTTACCTTTTTTATCATGCTTGAAAGATTAAGCTGCAACTCTGGATCTCCATACAAAAGTGCCGAGTTTGCGATGGATATGGGTGTCTGCAATGTATTTTCTTTTTGCGTTTCTATATTTATAGAAAGACCCTTTTTAGTGATTTCAAGATCATTTTTAGATATTTCCCCATTTGCAACATTCTCAAATTCCTTAAGTATTATGCTTTCTACAGCGCCCATGTTCTTTGGCATAGTTCCTGCTCCTGCGGCTATGAAACCAAAATTCCCGTATGCGCTGTAATACGCCATAGGATCGTAAGAAAGGCCACGCTTTTCCCTTATCTCATCAAAAAGCTTTGATCTTAAATATTGGGCTATCACATTTAGAGTGACATACTCGTATATATCCTTAGAATTGAATTCGCGACAGGCAAAACCTATACCTATCCGCGTTTGCTTGATCCCTTCCTTTGATATGATGATGCTGTTTTTAGAGGGTTTTTCTCTAGACGGATAGCGGCTCGGTATCGCTTTAGGGGAACTAAAATCGCTGAAGTATTTTTTTGTGAATTTAATTGCATTTGGTTTGTTTATACTTCCGTGCACTGCTAGAAACATATTGCTGGGATTATAATATTTATTATATATTTTTAATATATCTTTTTTCTTTATGTTTTTTATTGTAAGTTCATTATTTCCACCTATTGGCATCTTTGCAGGATGGTTCTTGTATATTGCCATAGGTATGTAATCATAAAACATGAATTGTGGATTATCCCTTCTGATAAGGTTCTCATTCATTATCGGGCCCCTTTCAAGCTCAAATTCTTTTTCTGGGATGGTAGAATGCTTGATCATGTCGGAGAGTATGTCGAAAGCATTTTCGGCATATTTTTTGTATACTTGCATGTAATATACTGTGGTTTCCTTGTCTGTGAAAGCATTTCTTCTTATCCCGAATTCTTTTGTTTCGTCGTTTATTGCTTTCCACGTTCTTTTTTTAGTGCCTTTGAACAGCATATGCTCTAGAAAGTGTGCTGATCCATTAAGAACAGGCTCTTCGTCCACAGAACCGTATCTTATCCCTACTGCTATGCCTACAGTCTGCAATTGTGTAGACGGCAATACGCTAAAATTTAGACCGTTGCTTAATTTATTGACGTACATCTTGGTTTCCATACCCATCTATATGCAAAAGAATCATATATACCTATGGCTTTCTTCGTTTTTTCTTTAGCTCTGGAACAGTAAACCTATTCCAGAATATCTTGTAGAGCTTCAGTTTATCGGGTATCTCTCTCAGATATGGTATGTATGGCAGGAAAATCAGGAGTGCGAACGCGAATACGGCTATTGTACCATTCTCGATGTCGCTCCACCACGGTATCCCTGCAGTAACGATTTCCAAAAAGTTATATGGAGCGACCCAGAAGCTGCCTATCTGCCACCATTCGCCGCCGGCGCGTATCATTCCATACTGCGATGTCCTGAGCCCGTATTCCGTTGCGGTTGCAGATAGCACGCCGGAATCGGCAAGAAAACGTATGTTATACGTTTCATTTAATCCGCTGCTCGTCTCGCCCTGCAGGGCTTCTCCATAAAACCCACTATCAGCCATGCGTGTCAGCGTACCGATTACTACAATCAAAGGATCCGATGAATTTAGGGAATTTGTTATGGAACCGTTTGCGTTGAAATATGAAAATGCTTGGTTCACGCTGGTATTTTGCGCGGATGCATTCTCAGATAGAAAAACATCCTCGTAGTTTTTAGTACCTGTTGAATTTACGTATTCGCCATACGGCAGCGTAACATATGCATTTCTAGTGCTGAATGAGTACGGGTCTATCGTATCAAAATACGCTGCGGTTCCGGATGTGAACGTGAACTCTTTTAAGAGGGTAATTGCCATTACGCTTGGAGCAGAATGCGCTATACCTTGTATGGTTACAGGCGGCACATATGGTGCCCTTAGGAATATTGCAAATAATAGTATTATTACAAATATGTAAGCCATTCGCTTATACATTTTCTTGTGATCTGCGGGTACCATTTTATAGGGGATGTCTTTTCGGTATGGGGTACTCAATCCTTTCCTTTTCACCAGCATATAATGGGTGAACATGAGTATTACAAGCAACAGAGGTATTATTGCTATGTGCCACCCAAGGAGCGCGCCCTGATTAAGGGGATTGACCCAGTAACCTAGACCAAAGCCGTTCCACAGGTCTGCACCCGCTTTATCGTTCCATTGCGATACGAAATCTCCCCTTAGACCTATACCGAAAGCATATTCTAGGAATACTAAGAGCAGCATCAGACTGCCTAGAATCCAGACAAGCCTCTTTTTTTTGAAAGAAGATGTAGAAAATTGTACGAAAAGATGCACCAATATTAGCGTAACAAATGCCTCAGCGGCCCATAGATGTATGCTGCGCATAAACGCACCTATTGCTGTGAGATCCCACCAGTATGGGCCGAATACAGCCATTATAATCCCGCTGACAGCAAGCATGCCGAATATCTCAAGCAGATAAATGCCTATTGTGAAGAAGAAGTTATTTCCGTATGACGGCACATTTCGTATGTAGAAGAATTCGATAAAAGATTTAATTTCGGATTTGATTGACTGATCTCCGGTTTTCTTATCTGGCATACTGGGAATTACGTTCTCCGTTTTATTTACATCGGCTTTATCTGTTTGCATTGAATCCGCTATTAGTAAATAAACATAAAGAATTTAAAATGTGACATCTTCTTTAATCGAAAATCAAACATCCTATCTGCAGGCGCATCCTGTGTTCTGGCAACGTATCGTGCATATGTAATAAGAGGCGATGTGCCAATAATGCAGATCTGCATTATTGGATCATTGGACTTTAACTGGAATTATTCTTTTTTCTTCCTACCCTGTCTAGCTCTGGATACGTAACCATCGCTGTCGATAAAGTATATGTAGCCTTTTTCTCGTTCTATCTTTTCATTTCCTGCCTTCCTTTTGGTGCCAGACTTGTTTGCCCTTTGTGGGCTTTGCCACGCATATCCATCTTTCCCAAGATAATACAGATATCCCTCTTCCCTCCTTATAGCTTCTTTTGATACTCGTTCTGCCATGAAATCACGCATTAATATATGAAGTTCAATATTTTAAAATGCAATGCTTTCAAGAGAAGGTTTAAAAACCTATCTTAAAGCACAGGATTGGATGGTTTTATACATAATATTTTAAATATTCACTGCATCAAGTAATGTGGCCGCTGGCGATAGGAATAAATAGAATGAGTAAAGATCTTAAACCAATACACCTTGATTATTCGGGAGCTGGTTATCCCCCTTCTGCATTAGTCAAAAAAGCCACACGCAGTGCTTTAAGTCATGCGGATTGCTACCCATATGAAGGATATGATAAACTGCATGAAAAGATAGCAGAATATTGCAAGACGGAAAGCAAAAATGTATTCGCTACGAATGGGGGGGATGAAGCCATCGAGCTCATTGTAACATTGTTTGGTAGGCGTATGCTGATACCAACGCCTACATACAATGAATACGAATATATCGGCAAAAGCAGGAATTCAGAGATAAGATATAAAAATTGCCTTAGCAATGACATTTCGTATTCATTGAACTATACAAAGGCAGACCTTAAATGGGCCACACTTGTGTGGATATGCAACCCCAACAACCCTACGGGAAGCATAATACCTAAGAAAGACATATTGTGGGTGCTTGACAATACGGATGCGATAGTCGCAGTGGACGAAGCCTATTACGAGTTTACCGGAAATAGCGTGATTGACCTTATAAAAAGATACAAAAATCTTATTGTGCTGCGAACATTTTCAAAAGGATTCGGACTAGCCGGATTGCGGCTGGGATATATGGTATCCAATCAGTCTAGAATATCATACCTAAAAGTAGCTGCGCAGGAATTTAACGTAAACAGGATTGCAAGGGCAGCTGGAATTGCCGCGCTTTCGAGCTTAGGCTATTATAAAAGAAGGATAGCTGCTATGAAAAGGCTAAGGGATGAGTTTGAGCGGTTTGCGTCCGGATTAGGCATATATGTGTTCAAATCGAATGGCGGTTTTGCATTCCTGAAGTTCAAGAGCATAGCTGAACTAGAGTGGATTTATGCAAAATTGAAAAATAAGGGCATCTTCGTATTCAAGGCTTCAGACTCAGAGTTTACTGGCCTTAAGGGCCCATATATGAGAATAGCCATAGGCAATAGGGACGATCTGCACGCGCTGAAAAGGGAGCTTAAATCGCTAATGCAAAGATTATCGAACACCAAGCCTAAATAGCAGGTGCAGATATTACTCGCATATTGGTAAAAAATATAAAAACAGGATATAAAAAGGATAAGAATAAAATAAAAAATATAATAAAAATTCCAATGCTTTTAAGGCATTAA